>NZ_JBNMGD010000067.1:0-5264 GCF_050872065.1 Methanobrevibacter sp. | reverse complement strand
TTTTGAAATTTAAAATAATATTATTTAAAAAATTTAAATGAGGATTTTAATGAATAAAGAAACAAAAAGGACAATTGTTAAGTCAGTTTTCATTATATTGATTTTGTTAGCAGTTGTTTTTGCACTTAAAATGCCTGCTGCAGATTTAAATATTATTTCTGACCAGGCTAAAGGAGAATATGTTGATTCTTCAGGTCTTCCTTATTTTAGTGAAATGGACTCATATTATAACTTAAGGTTGACTGAAGATTACATTGATCACGGTTTTGTTGGTGATGCACAGATTAATGGTAGTGAGTGGGATATGCATAGGTATGCTCCTACAGGTGAAGAAATTAATTATGAACTGGGTATTGTGTATGTGACATCATTTTTATATGATTTGGCTAACCAATACTTTGGAGATTTTTCAGTTAAGGAAATAGCATTTTGGACAGGAGCTATTATTTCTACATTAGCTGTTATTCCGGCATATATATTCTCAAGGAGAATAACTAATGAATATGGAGCTATTGTTGCAACATTGATTATTGCTCTTGCTCCAAATTACTTTGCACACACATTCCCAGGATTTTTCGATACAGATATGTTCTATTACATATTTTCACTATTCTTTATATTCTTCTTTGTAGAGAGTATACGGGCGAAAAATATAGCATATAAAGTTCTATTTGCAATTTTATCAATAATTTCTATTGGATTATTCTCTCAATCATGGGTAGGTTATATATTTTATATAGGTCTCATGGGAATATTTTCAGTCGTTTATTTAATTGCATGTTATTACTTTAATGTTGGTAAAGATAATAAAGAGCAGTATTCTAATAAGTTGCAATGGTTTATCCATCAGAATGCTTTAAAGTCTATTGTAATTTTAGGAGTTATTGGATTTGTGGGTCTTGCAATTTTCAGAGGTTTAGATGGTGTTGTTTCTATATTTGGAAGCTTATTAAACTTACTTTCATTGCAGTCTGCATCTAGAGCAATTGGTGGTTTCCCTAATGTGCTTGTTTCCGTTGCTGAGATGCAAATTCCAGCTATGCTTGGAAGTGGTATGAATTCATTATTCTTAGCTAACAGTAATGGTGTTATAAATGGTATGGGTGGTATATGTGTATTATTTGCAGGTTTAGCTACATTGTACTTATTTGTAAAAAATATATTTGGACTAAGAAAAGAATCAGTAATTCTTGATAATGTAAATAAACCACATAAATCTGAAAGAGTGGCTGCTTCTAAAAAACTTGATAACAGCCGTAAATTTAAGATTAATTTCAATAAATTTAATATGGAATCTATGCCAGATGTACTATCTGATAATAAATTGACTATTTTATATGGATGTTTATTTATAGTATGGGTTTTAGTCACTATCCTTGCTGTAACAAGAGGTTCAAGGTTCATTACTACTATTGTATTGCCATTTGCTCTTTTGACTGGTATTTGTGTGGGAGTGGTATCTGAATATATTAAAACTAAAATCACTGATGATAAGATATTACTTGCGATTATTGCAATTTCAGCTATTTTTGTTGCAGTTCCATTAGCTACAATTAATACAATCTATGGAATTTTGGCATTTATTGTCATTGTTGGTATTGGGGCAGCTTCAATTTACGCAATTAAACCAAAAGCTACATATGGTAAAAAGGTTCCAATTAAGAAAACTATTGTAATCATTGCTATTGTACTTGCTTTAGTTGTTCCATGTGTTTGTGGGGCTTTTTTAACTTCAGAAACTGTTATTCCAGGTACAAGTGATGCAATGTGGAATTCAATGGCTTGGGTTAATGAAACTCAAAGTAATGATACAGTATTAACATCCTGGTGGGACTTTGGTTACCTCTTTGAAATTGCTGCTGATAAACAAGTAACATTTGATGGAGGTTCACAATCTGGAGATCGTGCATTCTGGTTAGGTCAGGCCATGACCACGGATAATCTTGAATTATCTGCAGGAATATTTAGAATGATGGATACAACAGGTAATAAAGCTGTTGAATCATTAGTGAATATTACCAATGACACAGGTAAATCAACTGATATTTTAATTGATATTTTACCAATGAAATCAGATGATGCTGAAAAAACATTACAAAGTAAATATCATTTAACAGGAGCACAAGCAAAAGACATAGTTCAATATACTCACCCTAAAAATCCACGTCCAGTAATATTTGTTGCATCTTCAGACATGCTTCAAAAAGCTGGTTGGTGGAGTTACTTCGGTGCATGGGACTTCGAGAATCAAAGTTCTGAAAACTATAATTATTATGTTCCAACAGGGCAAGTAAAAGTCAATCCGGGATCAACCGGTAAATTACCATTACTTGATGATCAGGGTATGACTATAAATGCAGTAATACAAAGAGGTTCTGGTAATAATTCAACTACTGCATATACTGAGGCTGTTTATAGTGATACTGGAGAACAAATTTTTGTGAATGATACTCCATATAATCCATTGAATATTTCAAACTTAGTAGTTATTGAAGATGGATATGTCATGAAAAATGAGTCTGTTGGTAATGTAAACAATGCAAATTATACACTCCTTTTAATGGGTGAGAAAAATCAATACACTCCGATTTTAATGAGTAATGAGCTAGCAAACTCCATGTTTACCAGATTATATTTATATGGTGGAGCTGGCCAAAATATATTTGAAAATGTCCATATGGAAAATGGAGTGATGTTATTTAAAGTAAACTTTAATAATACAGTTGCTGGTGCTTAACTAGTGGTTAGATTAGGATTTTCCTAATCTTTTTTTATTATAATAATTAATATGGTGATTTAATGGGGATAGAGGAGAAAATAAAAGATATTGAAGATGAAATACAAAAGACACCATATAATAAAGCTACTTCACATCATATTGGGAAACTTAAAGCTAAATTATCTAAACTAAAAGAAGAATCTCTACAAAGAAGTAGTGGTGGCCATAAGGGCCAGGGTTTTCATGTTAAAAAAACAGGAGATGCAACTGTTGTACTTGTTGGATTTCCGTCTGTTGGTAAATCTACACTTTTAAATGAAATTACTAATGCCGAGAGTAAAGTTGGGGCTTACCAGTTTACAACATTGGATATTGTTCCAGGTGTTATGGAACATAAAAATGCAAAAATTCAAGTATTTGATATTCCGGGAATTATTACAGGAGCAAGCAGTGGTAAAGGAAGAGGTAAAGAGATTTTATCTGTTGCTAGAACTGCTGATTTAATTTTGATTGTTTTAGATACTTTAAATCCACAGCATTTGGATGTTATATTAAATGAATTAAGAAATATAGGTATTAGACCTAATGAAAAGCAACCTGATGTTACTGTTAAAAGGAAAAAACTTGGTGGTATTCATATTTCATCAACTTGTCCACTTACTCATCTAGATGAAAAAATTATAAGATCAATCATTAATGAGTATGGTATGCATAATGCAGACATACTTTTCCGTGATGATGTAACTATGGATCAATTTATTGATGTGTTGGATAGAAATAAATCATATGTTCCAATGAAAATATTATTAAATAAAGTGGATCTTGTAGATGATGCATACCTTGAGGAACTCAAGAAATACATTCCAGATTTCATTCCAATTTCAGCTGATAAAAAAACTAATATTGATGAGTTAAAGGATATTATTTTTGATAATCTCAATTTAGTTAGAGTCTATTTAAAACCACAAGGTAGAAAAGCGGATATGAATGATCCTTTGGTTATTAAGAAGGGTACTACTGTAATTGGAGCATGCCGCAAACTTCATCGTGAGTTTGTAAAAAATTTCCGTCATGCTAAAGTTTGGGGAACATCTGTTAAATTCCCTGGCCAAAAAGTAGGACCTGATCATGTACTTGACGATGAAGATGTTTTAAGAATCATTCTTAAAAAATGATTCTTCTTTTTTTGATATTATGAGTGAAGCTATTTTTATAACTGGTACTCCTTGTACTGGTAAAACAACTGTTAGTGAAGTATTATCATCTAAATTAAATTGTAAATTAATTAAGATTAATGATTTGGCTATTGAAAATGATTTTGTTTTAGGAATTGATGATGAAAAAGGATATAAAATCATTGATATTGATGCACTTAATGAGAAAGTTTCAGATATTATTTCTAAAAGTGATGAGTTAATCATATTTGAAGGTCATTTGGCTCATTTATGTTCTGGAGCTGATAAAGTCATAGTTTTAAGAGTACATCCTAATATATTACGCCCAAGACTAGAATCCCGTGATTATGCTGAAAGTAAAATTCGTGAAAATTTAGAGGCTGAAGCTATGGGTGTATGTACTGCTGAAGCTTTTGATGAATACGGTGATAAAATTTCAGAGATTGATGTTAGTAAATTATCAATTGAAGAAACCGTTAATATAATTTCTTATGTAATTGAAGGTAAACTCAATTTTCCAGTTGGTGAAGTTGATTTTATGGATTGGTTAATGTCAAATCTTTAATTTTATTATTTAAATAAAATTGGTTTGCATTTTATTTTATATTGGGATTAAGTATTATTGTAATCCCATAAAATACATGTTTAATAGGAACTTTTATATATTTGATCCTGTTTTTTCTTGTTTGAAATGGGAATATTCAAGTTTTTATTAAAATTTTTATTTTTTTTATTACTATACTTTTTTTGAGGCTGTGATCTCAGTGGATGATGAATTTATTATTTATATTTTATTTTAATCATTTTTATTTCAATTACCTAATTAAAAATTCCTTATTTTTTATTATTGGTATTATATATTTTTATTTTTATTTTTTATTTATTTTTGCAATGTTTTTTATTTATTTTTGTTGATATTATTTGTGTATCTATTAGATGTGCTATATGTTTATGGCGATGGTTTAAGTTTTATTGTTTTGTGCAATTGACTATGATGACTGCTTTTTCCACATGTAGCTATATCATGTTTATTAATGTTTTTATTTAATGAACGAATGTATCGTGTGAGTACTTGAGTTTTTTTGGGTATGATGTATGTTTTGTAGATGTGGTGAAATTTGATTGTAGAAAACTTTTTTTCATGTTTTTTTATCAATTTGTGTATATTTTACTCGTCTTATAATTTTTTTATAGTGTACTTCATTTTACGTATTATTGTTTAATGTATAGATCTGTTATGTGTTCAATTCTGTTTGATCCTGGCAGATGCTACTGCTATTGGGATTCGATTAAGCCATGCAAGTCGAACGAGTTTAGGCTCGTGGCGTACGGCTCAGTAACACGTGGATAACCTACCCTTAGGACTGGGA
>NZ_JBNMGD010000059.1:0-7552 GCF_050872065.1 Methanobrevibacter sp. | reverse complement strand
CCTTTAATCTTATTTATATTTTAAGAATTATTGATTTTTCTCATATTTTTTTATTTATTTTAAAGTTTTGTTTTGATAGGTTATGTTTTATAAATTAGGTGGTATATATCTTAAAAATATTTAATTAGGTGATTTATGGGAGATATTTATGAGTTTAAGGGTATTAATTGAGAAATTATGACATTTAAAGAAAAAATTGAGTATTTCAATTTTATTTTTAAGGTAACATATCATAGTATCATGATATAAAAACATTTAAATAGATAAACATATCATAATATGTAAATATATAATATATGTGATGACTATGGAAAATAATAATCTTGAAAATAAAGAGGATGTTTGTGAAGTTTTTGATTCTCATGAAGATGTTGTAAATCGTGTAAAAGAACGTATACCTGATGAAAATAAATTTACTGAACTATCTGAATTCTTTAAAATATTTGGAAATCCAACAAGACTAAAAATTATTTCCTTACTTAGTATTGAAGATTTATGTGTCTGTGATATTTGTGAAATACTTGGTTTAAATCAAACCACTGTTTCAAACCAATTAAGAATATTACGTGCTAATAATATTGTTAAATACCAAAAAGAAGGTAAAATGGTAAGATATTCACTTACAGATCTCCATATTGAAATGATTTACAAAGTAGGTTTAGAACATATATTAGAATAATATTTAATTTGGTGATAATATGGTAAAGAATAGATGTTATGATGCTGATTGTGAAGAGGAAATCTGTTACAATCCTAAACATTATAATTATATCTGTTTTGATCCAGAATGTGATGAAATTCACTGTAAAAATTCTAAACACTATGATAAACAGTTATTAAGAGATTATCAGAAAAATACAGATTTAAGTAGTTATTCTCATAGAAAAGAGATAAATTATGATGATGGTGAAATACATCTTTGTGTGTGTCCGGATTGTGATGATGGTCATGAACATAATCATGAGCACAATCATCAGGAACATGAAGAGAATTCTGCTTGTGATTGTCATAATCATGACCATGATGATGTTAATTTAAGTATTTGTGGTTGTCCTGATTGTGAGGATAGTAGTGATGATGAAGAATTATTAGCTGAAGGAAAATCTCTAATTGCTAATAAACCAATTCAAATCATTGTTGCAAGTGGAATATGTTTTGTAATTGGTTATATTTTAGGATTATTATCATTTAATTCAGCCTTAGTAACTTTGGTCTTCATGTTGGGTGCTTTAATTGCAGGTTATGAGATAGCTATTTTAGCTTATAAATCATTAGTCAATAGGCATACTGTTGGTCCTGCAATGCTTATGTGTGTTGCATGTGTTGCTTCATTTGTTATAGGACATCCTGAAGAAGGTGCTGCTGTAACTTTCCTATATTACATTGCAGAATTTTTAGAAGATTATGCAGAGTATCGTGCTAAACGTTCTATTAAATCTTTAGTTGAAATAGCTCCTGAAACAGCAAGGGTAAAAGTTGGTGAGTTTGAGGAACTCAAAAATGTTGATAATGTTAATATTGGTGAAATTATAATTGTGAAATCTGGAGATAAAGTTCCATTGGATGGTGAAGTGGTTTTGGGTTCTTCATCAATTAATCAAGCTTCCATTACTGGTGAAAGTGTTCCGGTTTTTAAAGAAGTGGGTGATGAGGTATTTTCAGGAACTGTTAATGAAGATGGTTATTTAGAAGTTATCGTAACTAAAAAAGCTAAGGATTCTGTCATTTCAAAAATTGTCAATTTAGTTAAGATGTCTCAGCTTAATAGGTCAGAAACTGAAACTTTGGTTGAAAAAATAGCTAAATATTATACTCCTGTCATGATAATAACAGCTATTTGTGTTGCATTGATACCATCATTTGTATTCGGCCAAAATCTAACTGATTGGGTTTATAAGGCACTTTCACTTCTGGTGATTTCATGTCCATGTGCATTTTTAATCTCAACACCTGTGGGTATGGTGTCCACTATTACCTCAGCTACCAAAAATGGTGTCTTGATTAAGGGAAGTTCATATGTTGAAGAGATGCGCAACGTAAAAGCAGTTATCTTTGACAAAACTGGTACTTTAACAGAGGGAAAATTAATTTTAAGTGATGTTAAAGTTTTAGATGGAAACTTCTCAAAAGAGGATATTATCCGTATTGCAGCATCTCTGGAAAATCACTCTTCTCACCCTATTGCACAACCTATAGTGGATTATGCGAAAATGAATGATATTGAGCTTAATGAAGTCAATGACTTTAGAAATGTTCCTGGAAAAGGAATTGTGGCTAGTGTTGGAGGGGAACAATATTATGCGGCTAATGAATCATTGATTGGGGACAGTTTGTTTGATATTTCAAAAGATGAAATTAATAAATATGTTGTTGAAGGCAAGACAATAGTGTTTGTTGGAAATTCCAGGAATGTTTTAGCTATTATTACAGTATCTGATAAAATTAGATCAAGTGCATCACAAGTGATAACTGAGCTAAAAGAAGAGGGTATAAGAACAGTAATGCTTACTGGAGATAATAAAATAGCTGCTAACAGTGTTGCATCTGAAATTGGAATTGATTATGTGTATTCTAATTTAATGCCTGAAGATAAGTTAAATATCTTGGATTCAATTAGAAACAAATTTGGGGATGTGGCTATGGTTGGAGATGGTATTAATGATGCACCAGCTCTAGCACGTGCAAATATTGGTATTGCAATGGGTGCTGCAGGTTCTGATGTAGCTATTGAAACAGCAGATGTTGCATTAATGCAGGATGATATTTCAAAACTCCCGTATCTGTTTTCTTTGAGTCACAAGACAATGGGAATTATTAAGCAAAATATTACTGTATCTATTGTAGTTAAGTTATTATGTGTAGTGCTTGCAATTTTAGGTATTATTACATTAATGATGTCTGTCGGTTTTGGAGATTTAGGTTTAACAATGCTTGTTATTCTAAACTCATTTAGGATTGGTATGGTGAAAGACCCACTATTCTAATTTTTTTTTAAAAAATTTTTACAGTTATATTTGTCGTAATTTCTATTTTTAAATCTGTATTTAAATGGATATTTCATGTTCATTTTTTGAAGATTAATTTTATATTTGAATAAATTTTAATAGTAATACATGTTAAGTAATGATTCTTCAAATAGTGTGGATTTAATGATTAACAATCCCAAAAAGGCATTAATAAAAATGTCAATACCTTTGATTGTTTCATTACTTATTACAAGTTTTTACAATTTAATTGATGCTGTTTGGGTATCTGGTCTTGGTGCCGATGCACTGGCAGGTGTCGGATTTTTCACACCAATATTCATGATTTTAGTTGGTTTTGGAAATGGATTGGGTTCAGGTGCTACATTTGCCCTATCAAAATATCTTGGTGAAAATGATAAGCAAAAAGCAGATAATGCATCTATTCATTCAATAATCATTGATATTGTCGTGTCATTAATTATAACCTTTGTATTACTGGTTTTATTAAATCCAATATTAAATGCAATGGGTGCAGGTCAAACTATTGGTTATGCTACTGATTATGGTATGATTATTATTTTAGGAGCAGTATTTATTATACTTTCAAATGCATTATATGGTATTTCAAGAGGTGAAGGGGATACTGTTCGCCCAATGTATGCAATGATTGCATCCGCAATTTTAAACATGATTTTAGATCCTATTTTTATTTACATTTTAAATTTAGGGGTTAAAGGAGCTGCCATTGCAACGATTATATCATCAATTTTTGTAATTTTAATTTTATTGTATTGGTTTTACATTAAAGAGGATACTTACTTAAAGCCTAATTTAAGTAATTTTGATTTTAAAAAAGAAATTTCAATGGATATAATAAAAGTAGGTATTCCTGCAAGTATTCAGCTCTTAAATAATGCATTTTTTGCAGCAGTCTTCTCAGCACTCCTGGCATTTGTTGGATCAACTGATTCGGTTGCGGTTTATTCAACTGGGTGGAGAATAGTTACAATTGGAATTACTCCTCTTTTAGCTATTGGATCAGCTTTAATTAGTGTGGTTGCAGCTAATTATGGTGCGAGAAATTATAAAAATATTCAGATTGCTCATAGATATGCAATGAAGGTTTCAATTGTCATTGCATTTATTGTAGCTATTTTAACAAATGTATTTGCAGGAGATATTGCATCTGTGTTTGCTTCTTCTGGAAGCAGTATAAGAATCGCCCCTGAACTTACAAGTTTTCTTTCATGGATTGTAATTTATTATCCAACAATGGCAGTAGGTGTGTCTTCAACATATATCTTCCAGGGTCTTGGAAAAGGAATTACTGCAATGTTTCAAACAATTATTAGAGAAACAGGTTTCACAATATTTTTTGCAGTATTATTTGGTGTTGTTTTAGGTTATGGTGTATGGGGAGCTTGGATGGGTATAGTTTTAGGTGAAATAGTCTCAAATAATCTTACTATGATTTGGGCGGATTATCTTATTAAAAAATTAATAAAAATTAATGGTTAAACACCATTAATGTCTTTTAAGTATATTATTTCATCGCAGATGGTTTCTACTAATGGCTTGTCGTGACTTACTATTAGCATTCCCATCTTTCTTTTTTTCACGATTTCAATAACTGATGTTATGATTTGTACTTGGGTTATTGCGTCGAGCATTGTAGTCATTTCATCAGCTATTATGAATTGTGTTTTTTGATTTAATGCTCTTAGTACTGAGAATCTTTGTAGTTCTCCCCCTGATAACTCTTGTGGAAACCTTGTTAACCATGATTTTTGAATTCCGAATTCTTTTAAAAGTTCATCATCTGGCATCCAGGATTCTTTGAGAATATTTATCATCTTCCATTTTGGGTTCATTACTTTTTCAGGATGCTGAAAAATCAACTGGACTGGGCAAAATTCTTTTTTAGGTAATTTTTTCCCGTTTAATGTGATTTCACCTTCGAAGTTTTGTACATATCCTGAGAGGATTTTGCACAATGTTGACTTCCCACTTCCACTATCTCCAACTAAAGCAGTGATTTTAGTATTATCGACACATATATCAATATCTTTTAATATGTATTTTTTAGTTGATGGATATTTAAATGAAATATTCTGTCCTTTAAGTTCCATATTCTTAGTCTCCATATTTAAAACATCTTACTTTTTTATTTCCAAGGTCTATTAATTTGGGAATTTCTTCTTTGCATATACTCATACGTATTTCACATCTATCGTAATATGGACAACCTGTAGTCATTTCTTCATGAAGTGGTTGGTGTCCTTTTACTAATTTGAATCCATTTGATGGAAGTGCTTTGTATAATGCTTTTGTATAAGGGTGTAAGAGGTTTTCTCCATTTCCTGAAAAGTCTTTATTTTCTGCGATTTCAATTACATATCCGGAATAAAATATTCCAATTCTATCAGCTACCTCTAATGCTGCATGTATGTCGTGTGTAATTAGTAGCACTCCCACTCCAGTTTCTTTCATATGTTTAAAATGATTTAATGTTTCCATGACTGTTTTTTCATCTAAACCTGGTGTAGGTTCATCTGCTATAACTAGTTTTGGTTCAGATAGTAATGCTGTTGAGATAAGTACTCTCCTAGCCATTCCTCCGGAGAGTTGGAATGGGTACATGTCATCTACTTCGGAACTCAGGTTGTACTGTTCGAAGATTTCTCTTTGTTTTTGTTTCTTTTCTTTTTTTTCTTCTGCATCTTCTGTATTGCCTATTACCTGTTCTGATATTTTCATTAATGGATCTAGGAAGTTCACTGATTGGGGAATGAGTGCTATTTCTTTTCCACGTATTTCTTCTTTATCTTTTTGGGTTAATTCTTTTCCTTTATATTTAATTTTTCCATTTAAATTTGCATTTCCAGGTAATATTCCAAGTATTGCATGGGCAAGTAAGCTTTTTCCTGATCCACTTGATCCTAATACTGCAAATATTTCTCCTTTAGATACATCTAAAGTTAAATCGGTGATAACTTTTAAATCTCGCTGATTTAATCCTTGAGTATATTGGACGAATGAAATTGAGACATTTTCTACATCTAGTAATTTTTCCATTAAATCACCTTTTTTGATTTTAAATGATAACTTTTAAATACTATTTTATACTTTATCAATATTAAACTTATTCAAAATTAATAAAAAAGTATTACTTATTAAATAAATTTTTTATAATTTGTAATACTTTTTTTTAAAGGGTGTTAATATGGATGTTATAATAAAAGAATTAAGTAAAAATCCAAAAGAAATTGCTAAGGTTCAAGAGTTTTTATTTAAAATGATTAAATTGGAATTTGGTTATGATTATGTTCCTAAGTGGCATCAGGACATTATTAAACTAGAAAAATATTATATTAATCCAGAAAGAAATAATTTTTTTGTTGCATATACTAAAACTGGTGAAATTGTAGCTACTATTGGTATTAGGGCATATGATAAGGATTTTCCAGAATTTAGGCATTTATATTCTGTAGATACTACTTCAAGTATTTGGAGATTGTTTGTAGATAGGCGATGTAGACGTTGTGGTTTAGCTTCTAAAATGTTTAGTATAGTGGAAAGTTTTGCTAAAACTTCAAATTATGATAATATCTATTTACATACTCACAAAACATTGGACGGTGCAATTAAATTTTGGAGAAAAATGGGTTTTGTTGTTACATTGGATTCTAATGATAAGTTGGAAACGGTTCATATGGATAAAGAAATTCAAGGGTTAAATATCACTAATAGTGTTGCTGATTATAAATTTGCATTAAAATTATGATTTTTTTTTTTAATATATTTTTGGGTGTGTGGGCATGTGTATATGCATTTACCACATACTGTATCTGATTTTCCTAAGTTTTTTTCTGATATTTTTAATGCATATTTTTCACATTTTTATCATCATAAAAATTGTTACGATAAATTTTATAATTCCATTCTTTTCCGCTGATTGCTCCTCCAGTACATGCGTTTTTACAGTCCATACATTTTCCACATTTTGATTCAAGGGTGGGTTGTCCTATATTTAGTGGGGCATCAGTTAAAACAGAAGATAATCTCAAAGCACTACCATATTTTTTTGTAATTAACAATGCTGATTTTCCAATCCATCCAATTCCTGCCCTTGTTGCAATAGTTTTATGAGGTAAATCAAATGAATTAAACTCACCAAAATCATGTCCAAGGCGAGCTTTTGTTTGTGCATATGCATGGTATCCTCTATCAATTAAAAATTTTTCACATTTCATGCCTATTGAATCCAACCTAGAATTTATACTTATTAATTCTTTTAAATATTCTTTAGTGGGTGCATTTTGCATATTCCTTATAATTTCCTTTGGAAATGTGATGTAAAAAACTACTCCTTTGTTTAAATTTTCTTTTGGAGTAAAATTTGTTATATCTGCAAAACCTACTTCATCTGCACCGTTTTTTATTAAAAATTGTTTTATTTAAGAGATAGTTCCATGGATTGATTTTCCTTCTATTTATTATATAAATTTAAGTTTGTATTACTTGATTAAAATTTTTAAAATTTGATTTATTTATTTATTGGCCGGTCTTTTGGTGTTATATAATAT
>NZ_JBNMGD010000061.1:0-6770 GCF_050872065.1 Methanobrevibacter sp. | reverse complement strand
TTTATATATGAATCTCATGAAATAGATTATTTTATTTCAATATTATTTAAATTGAAAATTTAGATAATTTTTGAGGTTATATGTATTTAATTTAGAGGTTAATTCATGAAAATTGATGGTGAAGTTACAACTGGTTTAGGAAAAGCAGCATATTTCTTATCACAGGAATTCTATACAAATGAATTTAAGAAAAATTTAGGATTTATTCCTTTCCCTGGAACATTGAATATTGTTGTTAATAATGGTTATTTAGATGAAATAAATAAAATAAAAAATAATTGTCAAAATTTAATCAAGCCAGATGAAGGATTTGGAGCTGTAAAGTATATTAAAGCAAAATTAAATGATGATATTGATGGAGCTATTGTATTTCCAGCAAAAACCACTCATGAAGAAAATTATTTAGAATTCATTTCAAAAGATAAGTTGAGAGATGAATTAGCTTTAAATGATGGAGATATTGTATCTCTGGAATTTTAAAATTAAATAGTAAATTTTTTATATATAATTAATATAATTATTAATTACGTTCTCAGGGCGGAGTGAAATTCTCCACCGGTGGTGATTTTTTATAATAAGTCCATGAGCACATATAGTGTTGATTTGGTGAAATTCCAAAACCGACGGTTACAGTCCGGATGAAAGAGAAGAAATAAGTATTTTAGTTATTTTTAGCCCTGGTTCTAGTATTATAAGGAGATATTACTATGAATCAAGAAACAAACTTAGATAAAGCTTTAGAAGCAATTAGAAATGGTGAATTCGTACTAGTTTTTGATGATGATGATAGAGAAGGAGAAGTTGATATGATTATCGCTTCTGAATTTGTAACTCCTAAATCTGTTGCTTCAATGAGGGATAATGCAGGTGGATTAATCTGTAATTGTTTACATTCTGATTTTTGTGATGAAATTCACTTACCATTTATGGTAGATATTATGGAAGCTGCAAGTGAAAAATATCCAGAGTTATCTAAACTTGCACCTAATGATATTCCATACGATGAAAGGTCTTCATTTTCAATTTGGGTAAATCACAGAGATTCATTCACTGGTGTAACTGATCATGATAGGGCAATGACTATTAGTGAATGTGCTAAAATGATGAAAGAAGGAAGATTTGATGAATTTGGATCTACTTTCAGATCACCTGGTCATGTATGTCTTTTAAGAGGAGCAGATGGCCTTGTTAAAAATAGAAGGGGACACACTGAAATAGGTCTTGCATTATGTGAAATGGCTGGCGTCACTCCTGTATGTGTAGTTTGTGAAATGATGGACAGTGAAACTGGACAAGCTACATCCGTTGCTGATGCTCGTAAATTTGCAGAAGAAAATGGATTAATCTTACTTAAAGGTGAAGACATCATTAATAAATATTTAGAGGAATAAGCTAATTTTTTTAATTAGCTTTTTTTATCTCTTATTTTTTGTAATTAACTATACTATTTTACTTTTAATTTCATCAAATGTGTATATTTTTTCAAATTCAACTTCACGAGCCATATTAATTATCTCATCAATATTTAAGTTATTTTCAATTAAATCCATTGCATGATTGGTGAATAGTTCATATCTAATCTCAACTTCTGGAATAAATCCTCTCATATCTGCTGATTTTAGTTTAGGTAATTTTAAAACCTTATTTACATTTGTGTTGTTTTTAATATAAGGTATTACTTCGTTGAAAATATCTTCATTGTATATTTTATTGAGTAATATTGCTTCTACTGGTACTCCAAATTTTTCAAGCGTATTGGCATGAGAAACCAAATCAACTGCAGCGGATTCTATTCCTCCTTTATTAACACCTGATGCTAATATCATTGGTATTTTGGAAGACATTGCAATTTCTGCAGCTGAAAATGGTACTTTTTCATTTAAAAGTCCAGTAAATACGCTCATAACTCCTTCAATCAATACAATATCATAATCTGAAGAATTAAGCTTTGATATTGTAGATTCAATGTCCATCCAACCTAAATGACCAATTTTTATAGATGAAAATTCTTCCATTTTTCCTTTTGTCAAATATAATCCTGGTATAATGTCACGTACATCTGGACCGACTTTTAGAAGAGCAACTTTATATCCTCTTTTTCTTAAAGCACCTGCAAGTCCTGTAATGATGAATGTTTTTCCTGAATCTGACCCATTACTTCCAATCATTAGATATTTAGGTTTTTTAGTTTTTGTTTTTAATTGTGGAACTTTAATGTTGGTATTGATTCCAACTTCACTTTGTAAGTATTTTTTAACTTCAAGGTTTCTACTGTATATTTCATCGATATTTTTAGCATCTATTTTTTCTAATAAGTTATTTACAAGAATTGGATTTTCATCTAATATTCCATGAATCATTGTACCGATAACGTTACCATCATCATTAACTGCACCTGAAAAGATATTATATTCATTATCTTTATTGGTATCTCCATAATTCATTCTTTGAACCTGAGAATAGAACAATGGCTTTGCATCTCCTTCTACTTTACCATAAGTATGTGTGTGAAAACCGTCAATATCTTCACTTTGGCCTTTTACCAAAAATGAGTTGTCAAATACTTTAGCCTTAACACGATCGCTTGTGATTAAAGGTGAAAAATTAACGTCAATTATTCCAAGACCTTCTTTAATAATTGGTACTGGAGATTTTCTTCCAATGTCTATCTGATTTGATAATAATTGAAAACCTGCACAAATTCCAATGATTGGCTTTCCATCACGGGCAATTTTTTTAATTTCAGTATTCAATCCCATGTTAATGTCATTTGATTCAATTAATGTTCCACCAGGAATAATTAATGCATCTAACTCATCACTAGCTTTTAATCCATCAACAAGTCCATTTTCCCTAACAATATCTGTTGGCAAATTTCCAAAATCCTCAAATCCTGGAACTGCTCCATTAACATAAGCAAGTCCAATTCTTGTCATAAAAATAACCTCTTGATAACTTATTGTATTTTATAAATATTAAATTTTTAGACGTGCATTTCAAGTGTAAAAAGAAATTTATAATATGTGCTGGTTTTTGAATTTCACTAAAATGGTTTAATCATATTATAAAAATCCAATATATTTAGTTTTTGACTTTTAATATCTTAAAAAGTCTTTCACTGTCATAATGTAATGTTATACGATTTTTAATATTTTCATAAAAAAGATGAAATGATTTAAGTATAAATAGCATTTGTTCTATTGTATTTTACATTATTAATCTAATTAAAATAATATTTAATTACTAAGTTATTTATGTTCTAATAATAAAAGTAGTATTAATAAAGTTTTTGAGGATTATTATGAATAATAAACTGGTTATATCTTTAATTTTTATAGCTACTTTTTTGATTTGTGCAAGTCCTGTAATGGCTGCAGAAGATAATATAAATTCATTTACAGAATTTTCTTTAAATATTTTGGATATTTTTAATACTCCACCTTCTGTAGATATTGATAATTTATTCATCGAAAAGGAGGCTTATAAACACACTGATAGTAATGGTAAAGTTGATAAAAAAACTAATTATTACATCAATTTTAATTTAAACGATGTATCTGAAGATGAATTAGATGTTGTAGTTGTATCATATGATAAAAATGGCAAAGTTGTTAATAATACAACTGAACTGATTTCAGGATCTCAAGGAAATTATAGAATTCATGTCGATCCATCATCTGATATTAAGAGTTTTAATTTAACAGTATATAATGGAAATACTATTGTATTTGAAGGTAATTCAACTAATATTACTAAAACAACGGATGAACAAGTGGATGAACCAGTTCAAGAACAAACTGATGATTCTTCCAGTTCATCAGTTACATATGTTGCAAGTTCTAAAGCAGGCAAATTCCATAATCCAGGATGTGAATGGGCTCAAAAGATTTCTTCTAGTAATAAAGTTGTTTTCCATTCAAGAGATGATGCAATTAATTCTGGATATGTACCGTGCAAAGTTTGTAGTCCTTAAGGACTACTCCTATTATTTTTTACTATATTTTTATTAATACCTAAAGCAATATAATTATTTGAAAGATATTTTCTTCTTTAAAATAAATTTTTAGGTAATGTGATTAAATGGTTAAATGTGAATGTGGTGCGACCCTCACAGAAAATGATAAAAGATGCCCAAAATGTGGAAAACCTGTATCTAAGAAATCTAATAATAAAATAATTACAATAGTTGCAATTATTGTTGTAATTGCAATTGTTGGTGTTTTAGCTTCTGGAATGTTGTTCAATAACACTCCTTCTACTAATGATGCAAGTTCTAATACTCAATCTATTGAGCCAACTAATAATACAAACGCAGTAGATAATTCAGATTCTAATACTAACAGTGTTTCTAGTGAATACTGGGCTAGTGCAAAAGCAGAAAAATTCCATTTACCAACATGTGAATGGGCTCAAAAGATCAAAGATAGTAATAAAATTGTTTATCAATCCCGTGAAGATGCTATTGCTGATGGAAAAGTGCCTTGTTCTGTATGTAATCCGTAGAGAGGTCTGATTTGAAAGAATAATCAGACCTTCAAAAATTTCTCATTGATTTAATCAAGACGTAATTAAATGTTAATATTATATTCATATTGGTAGGGATAGCATAGAAAAGAAAAACAAGCAGCTGGTTTTAAAAGATTTAATTGTCTATGGTGAGGATAATGCCGATGGCTATGGAAAAATTTGTCCAAGGTGCCATAAAAAATATCAGGAAGAGTATAATTATTGCTCACAGCATGATGAATTGATTGAATTGGTGTATATCAGAGATTTAGTTAAAATTTGCAGGAACTGTGGACATAGATATCCTAAAGATTATAATTACTGCACTAAATGTGATAGTAATGAAAAATTAACTGTTAATATTAAAGAATTAAAAACTAATCCAAATAAATATTATGGAGTTTCCAATTATTCAAATAATTTTGAGGATATATATGAATTATTTACTCAAACAAACATTGATAAATTAAATAAATTCAATTTAACACAATTACAATTCGAAAATATCATTTCAAACATTAAAAAAACATATAAATCCATCATAAACTATTTGCTTGGGGAATATCAAATTGACTTAAAAACCTTAACGGCTCTTGATAAAATACTTTTATTTTCAAAATCATTTGTTAAAACAGATTATAAAGAGGGAGGAGGCGATTTAGGTCATTTTAAATTTAATGAAATATTCATTGATGATAGAGCAACAGATGCATTGCAAATCACAACATTAATCCATGAACTTTCACATTTCTTAATGGCTGAAATTCTAGAACAAATTGTCTCAGAAATTTTGGATACAAATAAAACAGGAGCTGTTGAAGCGTTTGTAGCTTATATTTTAAGTAAAAATAACTTAAATTATCTTGTTGATGAATATTGTGCCCATACAGTTGAAGGAAGATTTGCAGTATTTGGTTATCAGGATTATGGGTCATATGAGCAGTGTTTATTAAGTTTTAAAAGTGAATTCGGTGAAGAACTTATTGATGTTGCAAATCAGATTGGAAATACATTCGCATTTTATATTAAAGATATCATGGAATCATTTATTGATGAAAAATTAAGAAATGATATAAAACAGGAATTTTCTAGAATTAATGATATTCCAAAATATTCCCAATTGCAGTATGAAACCTCTATGGTTTTTGATTGGGAAGCTTTTTATAATGTAATAAAATTAATGCTTACAGCAGATTTAAAAGTGTTTGTTAATGATCCTGCTGAAATGGAAAAACTAGAGTTATATACTAATAGATTTAAAGAATAGTCAATGAAATGCATACAACTCGTGTTATTTTTAAGTTTCTCGCATTTCTATTCATTTCATTAGTTATTCTAAATATGGGAGTGATTGTTGTAGGTATGTTTATTGTCGTAGACATATTTGTATATCAATATTGAGGTTAAGTTATAACTTTTTAGTTATAATAATTAACAAGAAAAGATAGATATATACATATGAAATTAAACGATAGTGTAATTAAGTTTTTAAAAGCACGTGGTGTTGCTGAAGTTGGTTTTGCAGATTTAACTGATTTTCCGGAGTTTGGTTATGCTTCTGCAGTTGTATTTTACATTCCAGCTCCAAAAGTGATGATTGAAGCTATTGATACTAGGGATGTTAAAACTCGTGGAGAATATTATAATAGAATGAATAAATTTTTAATAAGGACTGCAAAAGACTTATCGAAGTTTTTAAAAGAAAATGAATATTCTTCTCTAGCCATTACTCATGATACTAAATGGGTGAAAGGTGATAAGAGAATTAAAAGGCCTCCTTTAAAAACACTAGCTACTATAAGTGGTCTTGGTTGGATTGGACGGTGTGGATTGTTAGTAACTAAAAAATATGGTAATGCTTTGAGATTGGGAGCTATTTTAACTGATGCTACTTTCGAATACGGTAAACCTATGGTAAAATCATTATGTGGCAAATGTATGGAATGTTGTACAATTTGTCCTGCCCAAACAATTACTGGAATAGCTTGGGATCCTTCTAAAAAAAATATTTACGATCCTGATGGTTGTAGAAAAATTAGAAGGGATGAAACTTTTTGTTCAAGATGTATTTACGTTTGTCCTCATACTCAGAAATACTTAAATAAATTAGATGAAGGTCTATTTGTTGATACACAATATATGCTAGATCATCTTAAAAATGGGACTCCTGTTGATAGCGCAGACATTGTTGATTCTTTAGACAAATAGTTATCTATTAGTACAATAAAAATTTACTGAATTTAGATAAATTATATTATTTTGTT
>NZ_JBNMGD010000090.1:0-1648 GCF_050872065.1 Methanobrevibacter sp. | reverse complement strand
TTAATTACTGAAGGGAAATCTCATCAATAATTTCAAACTGGCTCAAATCGTTAGCATCAAACTTCTTATCCTGTTCACAATACATAATACCTACAAGACCAAGAGCACCAAATTGATTAGGAAGAGGCATAATCTGATATACACGATAAATCTTTCCATCAATTGAGTTCTTCTTCTTGCACTTAAACATACAACTATTATTATTAGACATTTTAATTACTCCTTAATTGTTTTTTTACTCTGTTTTTGCAACTTTTTTATTAAAAAACAAGGGAAATTGTTAATTTTTTAATAAAAATTGATACGATAAAATTTCACTTTTATTTTATCTTGTTTTATTTTGTTTTAATAATTAGTGATTGTCATTGTCGATAATCAAACTATAACATTTATTAAAAATATAATCTTCTAATGTAATTCCATCTCTTGCAAAAATATAATACATCCCGTCAGGAATATAATAATCAAGACTTTGATGGTCTACATAACCATCTTTATCAGGACTAATTTCAATTCCTGTAATGTGAATGTCATGCTTAGAAAGAGTATATTTTACATCATCTTCAAACTTCTGGAAATCATCAGATTCCATAACTTCTTTAATAGCTTCTTCTTTATCTTCTCTACTGCTCCAATTAACATTATAACCTTGGAAACAAGTTATAGCAGTTAAAATATATTCAAGTTTAGCTATTGCGCTATTGTCATCCAATTCAGAATCCTAATACCAGCCAAAAGATTCAAAATTCAACTTTAAATATTTTCCATAACCATTGTGACCATAATCTTCTTCAATATAATCATCTAACTGAGTATAATCATAATTGTCTTTATCACTAATACTCAATGAATGAACACTTGAAGAATTAGTCTCAAAAACATTTTCCCTAATTTGTTTCATATTAATACCTTACCCGATGTAATTGGTCAAAAATTTCAATCCGCTTATCAAAACCCAACGACCATAACACATCTTCCATTAAACTATCCATTGCTCTATGTCCCCACCCATTTAAAAGAGTTGCATCACCTTGACATAAATCTACAATCTCTTGCGCTCTTTCAGCAAATTCTTCTGGCGTAAAAGGAACAATTGTTTTACTTTCTAATACTTCCAAACATCAAAGTCTCCAATCTTGGCTAACTTTTAGCCAGCATCATAAATCCTCGAAGGGATTTTGCCACTATCCTTTTCAGGAACATAGCCATCATCTCTATTAAATTGTACATCAGGTTCAAACAGAGGTCGGAAATCTCCATCACCATCACTATAGAAACCAATTAAAGTAGAATGTCCAATTTTTCCACAGGCTTCCATATAACGTAACATAGAAAGAAAAGAATCAATCCATCTTTCTTCCATCGTACACTTAATATTAAAAGTTTTTTCCATTTCAAAAACTCCTTGAATATTTTTATAAATAAAGTATACCACAAAAAAATAAAGTTGTCAAGAAGTTCTAAAAACTTTTTCTTGACAACTTTATATTAAATCAATTTAAGTTACAAATCGTGCTTCTTATAATATTTTCTTGGAAGCCTATGCGTAGGTTCAGACCTTCCACCTTTTAACAAATTATAGAATTCTAATTTCTTATGTTCAGGTGTAAGATACTGGTCAATCCAAGAAATTTCAGGATGGTCTTTC
>NZ_JBNMGD010000065.1:0-5527 GCF_050872065.1 Methanobrevibacter sp. | reverse complement strand
TATATAAACTTAACTATTTTATATATCTTTTAATACAAAATACATAAAATAATAGTGTAACAATTAATATATAATAATAGACATATAAAATTTTTGCATATTATAAAAAAAGATAAAACACGAATATGACAAATCACAAAAATTCTAAAAAAAAAGTTATACAACAAATATAATAAAAAAGATTAAATAGAAAATTTAAAAATACAGTTCAGATGGTTTGCCAATGTATTCAAAATCATCTTTGTTTTCTAAGTATTTAACTCCAATGACTTTATTATCAGAAAGCAAACTGACAACACTCATTCCATCATCAACATCAATGATAATGATTTTAGTATTTTTTTCACCATCAACCTTGATTTTAATTATTCCATCATTTCTAACAAGTTCGGCATCTTCAAATTCATTACTTACCTCAGTTGAATACCAGTGCTGAGGTAATTTAACTCTAATATCCAAATCATCTAAAACATCTTTAACATGCATTTTAAATCCTCCTTCAAATTTAGTTTATGGAGAATCATATATAAATATGCTGTAACTAATCAACGGTTAAAAGTAGTCAAATTTCGATGAACTTCCAATTTATAATTAAATTCTTCTTTGATATATTATACTAAAAAGTGAATTTTATTTTTATCTATATCCTTTAAAGTGTGTGGCTCTGGAATATTATCTGAATGTCCAAGGGCTAAAATTCCTACAATCCTATAATGAGAATCAATTTTTAGGATTTCCCTCACAACTTCTTCTGCAGGGGTTTTGTCCTTAGATCTTAAATGAACCTGAACCCAACAACTTCCAAGGTTAAGTTCGGTTGCCATTAAATGCATATATGTTAGAGCAATTGATGAATCTTCACACCATGTATCAGCAAGCATTGTATCAGCTAGAACAACAATAGCTTTATCTGCTTTTTCAATAAGTCCAGCACCATGATCTTTACACTGTGAAAGTTGCATTAAAACTTCCTTACGTTCAACAACCATGAAATTACATGGTTTTCTATCCATACTTGTTGGTGCAAGAAGTGCTGCCTGCAAAATTTTATCAAGTTCATCTTTAGTAACCGGCTCATTTGTAAATGTCCTTGTACTTCTCCTTTTAAGCATTGTATCCATTAATGTCATGTTTAAAAATTAGTTTTTTAAAATATAAAAATATTAATTCAAACCCTTAAATTTTATCAATGCCATGCTTACATATCTTTATTAATGTATTTAAAAAAAATTCATCACTATATTTTACTTCATTTTACAGTAATTAAAATCTATCAAAAAACTTAATAAAAATATTATACAAATATTATTATACTAGGTGAATTTTAATGGATTTAATAGTAACAAAATTTGGTGGTACTTCTGTTGGAAACGGCAAAAGAATTAAAAAAGCCGCTGAATCAGTAGCAAAAGAGTATAAAAAAGGTAATCAAATTGTAGTTGTAGTATCAGCAGTCAATAAAACAACTGATGACCTAATAAAACTTAGCGACGATGCAATTACACACCACCTCACTGAAAAACAACATGCTGAAATTGTTGGTATGGGTGAGAGAATCAGTGTTAGATTATTCTCAGCTACTCTTGAATCATTAGGTGTTAAATCCATGTTTATCGATCCTTATTCCGAGCTATGGCCAATCATTACTGATTCAAATTATATGGAAGCCAAAATTGACTTTGATAAAACAAAAGAAAAAACCGAAAACCTCAAGAATTTATTAAATGATGGAGTGGTCCCAGTTATTTGCGGGTTTTTAGGCAAATACCAAAATCAAATCACAACTTTAGGTCGTGGTGGAAGTGATATCACCGCATTTTTAATTGGAGAGTGCTTAAATGCTAAAGAAGTAATTATTGTGACTGATGTTGATGGTGTCTTATCAACTGATCCTCGAAAAATTAGTGATGCTAAACTTTTAGAAAGCATTACTGTCGATGAGATGAGAACCCTTGCAACTCATGGAGCTCAAGTACTTCATCCTAATGCACTTGACTACAAACATCCGAAAATTGCTGCTAAAATTATCAATTACAATAAAGGCGATTTAACAGCAAAAGGAACTTATATTACTGGTCCTAAGGATTATAAACCTATTGATTTATATGAAAATCCTGTTGCATCAATAACCATTGTCGGAAAAAGCTTATTGAACAAGGTTGGAATCGTGTCTACCCTTTCAAACATTCTTTTAGAAAACGGAATCAATCTTTTTAAGATGAATCCTCATCATAATTCAATTACTGTTTTTATTGATAGTAAAGATGCTGACAAAGCCTACGAGCTATACCATGACCATGTTATTAAAAATGAGAGTTTAAGTTCTATCTCACGTGATAAAGACACAGCAATGTTTAGCATTACTGCACCTGAAATTACTGAGCTTTCACTAGCTAATATGTTAAAAGAAAACAGTATAAATGCTGTTTTGATAAATTACACTAAAACAGAAATCTTATTGTTTGTGGAATGGGAATTCAAATATGAAGTTTCCAAATTGCTCAATAATTATAAGAATTAGACTGATTGATATAGATTAAGAAGTACATCATATTATATTTTTAATCTACCTTCAACATACTTATTTTTTTGAATAAATAAAATTAAATAACTGAAAATACCCTGCTTTTAATTACTCATAAAATTAATTAAATAAATAAAAAAGTATCATACAATATTCCAACTGTTGCTATTAACAACAATTTGAATGTTTTATAAAAAAAATTCGAAGTGCGGCAGGCAACTTCGAATGGCATATTCACGACTTGTTATTAGCCACTTTATAATTATTAACTTTATAGAATATAAATTAAGTGGTTTTAAATCAAATCTCAAAAATATTTTTATAAAAAAATAATTTTAAATGTTTTTATTCTCTTTCACTAAACATGAATAATGAATATAACAAGAATTAAACTTTTTATTTATTAACTTGTAATTTAAAACCAGTCCCCACAAACTGAGCAACATCACGGCCAACATCATCTGAAATATTTACAATAATAATTGAAGATGTCCTTCCGCTTTTACGACAAGTTGCCTCAGCTATTAACTTATCTCCTTTTGGAGCAGACAAATAATTAATGCTTACTTGCTGAGCAACAGTCAATTGGTGAATTTGATTAGATAAAACTGCAAAAGCAAAATCAGCCAATGTGAAAATAACACCTCCCATTACTCCACCATAAGCATTCCTATGATCATCATTCAACATTAAAGAACAAACCGCCTTGTCATCTGTCAGTTCATCCAATGTAACTCCAGTATTTACTGCAAAATTATCATTATAAAAAAAATCTCTTGCTTCTTCCAATGAATTAAAATTACTCATATTATCCTCCAATTAAATTATTACCTTAATTAAATTTCAACCTTCAGGCAAAACGAACTTGACACCACCCACCTCAACAAAATTATAACATATGATGACAACGATACCCACTTATTAAGTAAATTTTTTCTCCATTAAACCTTCAATAGAATTTTTATTAAAAAATCTATATATATGTTCTTTCAATAAAGAACTATTATGTCAAAATTAACATTTAAAATAGCCGAAAGAAAAGATTCCGAATTAATCCTTGAATACATCAAAAAACTTGCAAAATATGAAAAAAGATCCGATGAAGTCATTGCAACTACCAAATCAATTGAAAAATGGGTATTTGATGAAAAACAAGCTGAAGTACTATTTGCTCTTGAAGATGAACATGTGGTTGGATTTGCATTATATTTCTTGAGCTTTTCAACATATATAGGGAATGTGAACATGCATCTTGAAGACTTGTTTATCGATCCAGAATACCGTGGAAAAGGATACGGTAAGACACTACTTAAGGAACTTGCAAAAATCGTGGAAAATAGAAATTATGGTAGGCTTGAATGGACCTGTCTTTCATGGAACAAACCAAGTATCAACTTTTATCTGTCAATCGGTGCTGATGAAAAAGATTGGAACGTGTTCCATCTTACAGGGGATGCCCTAAAGAACTTTATAAATGAATAAATATTATTTTTTAAAATAAAAAAGGGAAAAAAGACAAGAAATCTATACGATTCCTTGTGCATTCATAGCTTCAACGACTTTTTTGAATCCTGCAATGTTTGCTCCTGCAACATAGTTTTTGTCCATGTCATATTCACTAGCAGCTGCAGCAACATTTGCAAAGATGTTTTCCATAATATTTTTAAGTTTTAAGTCAACTTCTTCAAAGGTCCAGGATAATCTTTGAGAGTTTTGAGCCATTTCTAATGCAGAAGTAGCTACTCCACCAGCATTGGATGCTTTACCTGGTGCAAATAATACATTATTTTCTTGTAAGTATTCGGTAGCTTCAATAGTGGTTGGCATGTTTGCTCCTTCAGCAACAGCAAGTACTCCATTTGCCACTAAAGTTTTTGCATCTTCTAATAATAATTCATTTTGAGTAGCACATGGTAATGCAATATCACATTTAACAGTCCATACTCCTTTACCTTCATGATATTCAGCACTTTCTCTAGCTTCAGCATATGCTGTTAATCTTTCACGTTTTACTTCTTTTACTTCTTTGAGTAATGCTACATCTATTCCTTCAGGGTCGTAAATCCAACCGGTTGAATCGGAACAAGTTACTGGTTTACCACCTAATTGTTGAGCTTTTTCAATAGCATAAATTGCTACGTTTCCAGCTCCTGATACAGCAATGGTTTTACCAGCGATGTCAATGTCATTTGCTTTTAACATAGCATTAGTAAAGTATAATAATCCATATCCTGTAGCTTCAGTTCTTGCAAGGGATCCACCGAAGGTTAAACCTTTACCAGTTAATACTCCTTCGTATGAGTTAGAAAGTCTTTTGTATTGACCAAATAAGAATCCAACTTCACGAGCACCTACACCGATATCTCCAGCAGGTACGTCAGTGTCAGCACCTATATGTCTGTATAATTCAGTCATGAAACTTTGACAGAATGCCATTACTTCCCTATCGGATTTTCCTTTAGGATCAAAGTTAGATCCACCTTTTCCCCCACCAATTGGAAGACCAGTTAATGAGTTTTTGAAGATTTGTTCGAAACCTAAAAATTTAATGATACCTATATTTACAGAAGGGTGGAAACGTAATCCTCCTTTGTAAGGTCCAATTGCACTGTTAAATTGTACACGGTATCCAGTGTTTACTTGTACTTGACCGTTGTCATCTACCCAAGGAACACGGAATTTTATTTGTCTTTCAGGGTTTGCTAATCTTTCAAGAAGTGCATTTTTCCTGTATTCTTCTTCGTTTTCTTCAACTACAACTCTGATGGTTTCCATTACTTCGCGTAAAGCTTGATGGAATTCTGCTTCACCAGGGTTTTGCTCAATAATAGTTTCAATTACTTCATCTACATATGACAAAATTATTCCTCCAAATAAAATTTAGATTATTTTTAAGGATATCATTAAATTGAATTTTCTGTTGAATTTTTTCAACACATTTAACAATATAGTTAATTATATAATTGTTCTCATATTTAAATATTATTCAATTTTTAATAAAAT
>NZ_JBNMGD010000025.1:0-19950 GCF_050872065.1 Methanobrevibacter sp. | reverse complement strand
CACATGCACCAATTGAATCTATTGATGGAATAGCTGCAAGGGCAAAAGAATTAGGGGCTAAAATTGTTGTTGTTCATGGTGAAACATTAAATGAACCAGTGACACCTGGAACAAATCGTGCTGCAGTTAAATCTAAACACGTAGATATTTTAGGACATCCCGGATTAATTACTGAAGAAGAAGCAAAAATTGCTCTTAAAAACGATATTTATCTTGAAATTTCAGCGCGTAAAGGACATTGCCTTGGAAATGGACATGTTGCAAACATTGCTCGTGAAATTGGAAACAAATTGCTTATTGATACTGATACTCATGCACCTGGAGACATTATTACTTTTGAAAAATCATATGAAGTTGGATTAGGTGCAGGATTAAACCATGACGAAGTAATGAAAGCTATTGTTGATAATCCTCGTAAACTACTTAAAAGCAAAGGAATTTTATGAAAGCATCTGCACTTTTAAAAATTATACAAAAAGACATTGAAGGATATCCTATTGAATATTTGCGAAACAAGGTAACCGACCCACGCTACAAGGACCCTTTAACTAAAAAACTTGCAAAATATAACTCAAGGGTATATGATGAGATATATAGTACAGTCATAACTGATGATTTTGATATCAAGGATGATGTAATTAAAAAAATAAGAAATGGTATTACCTTCTACTTTAACAAGTATAGTGGAGGTGAAGACATACAGAAGGTATTTACTGAAAATATTTCACTATACCTAGCATTAATAGCTAAAAAACCACTTCACCCCTACAGTGAAAACAAAAAATATGAAATATACTATTCAAACGGATCATACTACTGTAAAAGCCGTGTAAAGTATATTCACGATGAAAATTCATTATGCAGATATTGTGTCTGTAAGAATGTCGGATTTATGGATTTATTTTAAAACTTTATAAACTAGAATTAAATCTTTATCTAATTTATATGAATCGGTTAATTCAAGTTTAACCGCTTCATCCATTAAATTAAAGCCTTCACCATCAAAAAATGTTTTAGACTCATAGCCTCCAACCACCATTGGTGCGACACAAATTCTTATCTCATCAATAAGTCCTGCTTTTATCATAGAAAAGTTTAAAGTGGAACCTCCTTCAAGCATTAGCTTGTCAATTCCTTCCTCATGGAGATAACTCATTAATAATTTTAAATCTACCCTTTCACTTCCAGAATAGAAAAATTTGACTCCTCTTTTTTTAAATGTTTCATATTTCTCAGATGCTATTAAATCATCTTTATATTCTCTTGCACAAGCAATGATTGTTTTAGCATCAGAATTTGTTATTCTAGCATCAATCGGTGTTCTGCATTTACTATCGACTACTACACGAATAGGATTATCATCTGGTGTAGCATCAATTTTATGAACAGTGAGTCTTGGATCATCAGCAATCACAGTTCCGATCCCCACCATGATTGCATCACATTCTTTTCTAAGCTCATGTACTCGTTCAAGATCTTTTTTACCTGAAATATTTGAACTTCCAGTTTTAGTTGCAATTTTACCATCTAATGTCATAGCTGCATTTAAAATTACATATGGTTTCATTTAATTCACCTAAATATGATATAACATTTCTTTGACTTGTAAGAAGTTCATTAATGTCTTACTTTCAAGTACTCCGGGCATTGTCAATGCTACAATAATACCTAATATACCAAATATAATTCCAATAGCCCAAATTATTTTAACAGCATCTTTTTCTGCAATCGGTTTTCTTAAAATTAATCTGATTAATGATTTAAAACCAGCATCAGGTCTTACTAACTTACCATCCTCATTTAACTGAGTTGGTTTTTGTTGCTGACGATTCATAAAACCTGCAGAATAGAATTTTAAAGCTGCATCAATAATGTTTGGCATCAATACAATGAATGCAATAAGTTTTACACGCCCAATAAATGCAACACAAACAATTGCTGCACCTATAATTAATGTACCAGTATCTCCCGGAAAGATTTTAGCAGGATACCTGTTATAGTATAAAAATGCAATTAATGCACCAAGCATACTCATAGAAATTATTGTTACATCATATTTTCCTAAAATAATACATGCTATTGTAAGTGATGCTAATGAAATAATACCCAATCCAGATTCAATTCCATTTAAACCTGCAAGCATGTTTGTTAGATTAGCTCCAATAGATAATGCAATAGGAATTGTAATTAAATATAATAATCCTACATTAGGAGGTGCAACCCAAATCAAAGGAAGACCTGCAAGGAAAAGTAAAAAGAATTTTTCCTTTGAAGATAAAGCAAGTAAATCATCTACAATACCTATTATTCCAACAAGCAATATTACTACAAGAACAACGACTAAATTAAATGTAAGAAAATCGTGCATGTATATTCCGGAAAACATTCCTATAATAAATCCAAAAAGAATACCAAATCCACCCATTTCAGCAACAACAGGTTTCCATGATTTATGGATATCCTTTCCCACAATATCTGCGGCTTCAAGTTTTTTTATAATCCTAGGCATAGTTAATCTGCTTACAAAAAAAGATAGTAATCCACAGATTATAGCTATTCCATATAACGGAATTTGTGGTAAAATCATCATAATAAATTATTTAAAATTCATTATTAAAAAAAGTAATTATTTTTTATTTAAAATATAATAAACACTCCTTAAAGGAATATTTAATTTCTGGGAAATTTCTTTTGCAGATAAACCATCCTCTTTAAGCATTCTAATTTCACTATGATTATATTTTCTTTTTCTATTGTCAAAATTAGCTTTGCTTTTTTTTAAAAGATAATAAACACGATTAAGCTTTAAATCTAATTTTTGAGCTATTTCTTTTGGATTTAACCCTTCGTTTGATAATTTCAAAACTTCAAATTCCAATCCATTAGTTTGGCTTTTTGCTCCCCAATTATATTTCTTTTTAACTTCAATGTCAAGTTGAGATAATGCATCAATATACGTACTTGAAGTCCTATTATAAACACTAGGAGAACATGTAATCACTTCCAAATTAGGATAGTTTTCCATTAAATCTACAATAATTGCAGAACTTAATGCCTTTGTCATGTGAATTGTTGTTACATTCTCGTCCATACAATCACTATTTTTTAATCATATCTAAGAATTTTTTAGATTTATCGCTTTTTGGATTTTTAATGTTATCAATATTTTTAATTTCCTTTTTAACTTTAGATTCATTAATATTGAATGCATTACTAATGCTTTCAAGTTCAATATCGGAGTTTTTATGAATTAAAGCAGCACCTAATGCAACATGATTGAATTTAATATTAGAACTCTTAATCTGCTTTTCAAATTTAAACTTATCATACAATAACAAATCCATTCCACAAACAGGAATAATTTTAATATCTGTATAAGCATTTAATGTTTCAATTACTTTTCTGTGAGTTGTTTGGAATACTTTCCTTTGTTCACGATCGAGTTCTACTCTAATATATGGAAATGGACTGATATCAATTCTACGTGAATTATTTGATGTTGTAAGGAAATATTTGAAAATATCCCAAATAATTAATGTAGATGCAATATTTCTTAAAATATTTTTATAAATATTCTCTCTTTTCTTTAAATCACGACTAAGAGATCTGTTTATATTCCCATATCTATCATAAAATCCTAAGCGTTTAAAATTCTCTTTAATTTGAGAGTCTCTCCATCTATCAACAGCTTCTAAATCATATTCCTCGATAAAGTCAGGAGTATTATTTTCATATTCGGCAATGATTTCATCATATTTATTAATCCTTTTAAAATCAGACAATTCTCTTTTTAATATTTCATCCTTAATATCCCCGATTATTTGCTCACCATATCTAACATATCCAAGAGCTAATGCAGTTCTTGCATGTTTATCATTAATAATAGCAGGTTTTGTCCTATGAAATCTTAATGCTTCTATTCTTACATTTTTACCATAGATTCTACGAACTTCCTCTTCATAGTTATTTACATATTCTGAATCCAAAGTAATGTTTTTTCTAACTAAACGATTATTTTTATCTTTAAAACGAATTACAAGAGTTATTGTTTTAACAACACCTCTACGTTCTTGTTTAAGTATATTTAAAACTTGTTTAAATGATTCACGACCAAATTCACTAAGCTGATTTCTTAAAACCATGTAATTACCAGATAATGGCAAATAAGGAATTATATCAATTCTATGAGTTGCATCTTTTTTAATTTTAAATGAAAAATTAAGAGAACCACAGTCACACTTACCTTCCATTTGTTTGTATTCACTCATAGAATATTTTTTATAACAGGAATCACATTTTACATATCCAAATTGTTCTAGGTTACCAATTGCAATTTTATGTGAATCAATAGCTGATTTTACCCTATCTAGAATGTTTTTTTTCGCATTAGCTTTCATTCTAAATATTTTATTATGTCTACTGGTTTCACCCATTTCTTCAACATCAATATCAGCTACAGACTTTGATCCATATTTATTTAAGGATGTGAAAGGTGTGGTGTAACCTTGCGCATCCATATCTTCTTTTAATTTTTGTAAAATGTTTAATCTATCATCTAGTTTGAAATAGAGATCCTTAAAATATTCGAAATCTTCGATATTCTCCAGATTAATAGGATCATTTAAGATTGTTTTTAAGTAATTCTCAGCTTTGTTTACTAGAGCAGATTCAGACATTTTAATCTATTTATTGAATTCTTTCGCCAACTTCAGCTTTTACATCAGGAGTTAATAATGCACCAGATTCACCAGTAGCAAGAATCATACCTTCAGATAATGTTCCGAACAATTTTGCTGGTTGTAAGTTTGCAACAACACAGACTTTTCTGTCAATTAATTCTTCTGGAGAGTAGAATTTTGCAAGACCGGCAACGATTTGTCTAGGTTTGTCTTCACCGATTTCAACTTGTAATTTTAATAATTTATCAGATTTTTCAATTTTTTCTGCTTCTTTGATTTGTCCAATTTTGATTACAACTTCATCAAATTGATCTATAGTAATTAAGTCACTCATATTTTCATCCTCAGTATTTTCTTTTAAATTTTCTTGTAATTTTTCTTTTTGAGCCTCTATTTCATCATCTTCAATCTTTTTAAATAGAGGTTTTGCTTTATTGATTTCATATCCTGACTGGAGGAATACAGCTGCATCTGCCCAGTTGGATAAATCATCAATATTAACTATTTTAGCTATTGCATCAGCTTTAGATGGTATGTAAGGTTTTAAAACATAAGCCAATGTTTTAGCTAATTGAATAGATAAATATAAACAGTTAGCTGCTTTTTGCTTATCTTCTTTAATAGCTTTCCATGGTTCTTGATCATTGAAATATTTGTTTCCTTTTTTAGCTAATTTAAATATTTCAATTAAACCTTCTCTAAATTCAAAGTCAGCTATAAAATCACCGACAGTTTTCGGTAACTCTTCAATGGATTTCCTGAATTCTTCATCTTCAGGAGATGGATTTGCATATTCCGGGATTTTATTATCGAAGTTTTTACGTGTGAATGTGAATGTTCTGTGTAAGAAGTTTCCAATTACATCAGCAAGTTCATCATTATTTCTTTTTTGGAAATCATCCCAAGAGAAATCTGAATCCTTATTTAACGGAGCATTAATTGTTAAATAATATCTAAGAAGATCCGGATCATATTCTTTTACAAAATCATCAATCCAAATAACCCAGTTTTTACTTGTAGACATCTTTTCTCCTTCAAGAGATAAAAATTCACCAGCATAAATCATATCAGGCAATTTACATCCTGCTGCTTTTAATAATCCTGGCCAAAAGATTGAATGATGGTATATAATATCTTTTCCAATGAAATGAACAACAAAGTCATTCCAATATTCTTCCCATTTTCTTCCAGATTGCTCTGACCATTGTGATGCTGATGAAATATAACCTAAGAATGCTTCAATCCATACGTATAATACTTTACCTTTTGCTTCATCTAATGGTACTGGAATACCCCAATCCATATCTCTTGTTAAAATCCAGTCTTTTAATCCTTCTTTTAACCAGTTGGATGCATAGTTTTTAACATTTGCAGGAAGATTTTCATTATTATCAATATAATCCTTAAGTGAGTCTTCAAATTCAGATAATTTAAATGCATATTGATAAGTGTCCTTAATGATAGGAGTAGTTCCACAAGTAATGCAATGTGGCTCGTCAAGTTCTGTTGGATCTAATGCTCTACCACATTTTTCACAGTGATCTCCACGGGCTTCTGCTCCACAAATAGGACATAATCCTTCAACATATCTATCAGGTAAAAATTTTTTACAATTTGGACAATATAATTGCTCTAAATCTTGTCTATAAATAAATCCTTTCTCATATAATTCTTTAAAGAAATTCTGAGCAATTTCATAATGTTTTTCATCAGTAGTTCTTGAAAAGTTATCCAAAGATATATTCATTGATTCTACATCACGAACAATCATGTCATGATATCTTTTAGAAATTTCAATTGGTTTTTTATTCTCATTATCTGCCTTAACGGCAATAGGTGTTCCATGCTCATCTGTAGCACAAACCATCAAAACATCATTTCCAGCCATACGATTATATCTTGCATATATATCTGCCGGCAAATATGTCGAACGGATGTGACCCAAGTGACATGGTCCATTTGCATAAGGAAGTGCACATGAAATAAATATTTTTGACATTAATATAATCCCCTTAATTAAGTTTAAACATTGAATAATTATGTTATTCATATATAATAAAATTAGCTTTTTTAAAACACATATAGAACTTAAATTCAAAAATTTTATTTAAAAGATTTCACGTTACAACTATAAATCTCATCTGCAATATTGACTTTATTAATTAGTTAGCTATTTAATATATAAACTAAAAAATTAAAAGCATGGCTGAAGTTTCTTATATTAATCCATTATCAAATGAAGGAAGAACAATCATTCGCAATTACGGTGATTTAAATCAGATTTTTGATGAAGATGAAACATTAATTGAAATTTGTACTCGTACAACCAATCAAAAACTTTCAGATGATTATATCCCTAAATCTTACCATGACTTAGCACTTAAACGTGTACAATGGGCAATTGAAAAAAAGAACAATAAAAACTTCACACAATATGAATTTGAATTTCTAACAAATGAAGAATTATTCGCACAGGATGTAGTCACTTTCCATATTTTATGTCAAGCAATAGCTATTCAATTCAACATAGGATCTCGTGAAACCAGATTATTTGTCGAATCACAGGGATTACTTATTTTAGAACGTCTCTCTAAGATACCACCAATGTCCAGAGCAGAAATAATTGATGAAGTGCTTGATGAGGTTAAAATTGATAATAGCATAAAATGGAAATCACTTAAAGATATTATTGCAACTAAAAAGCTCAAGTTAACCGATTTACTAATTGATGATGGAGACATTATCCTACAAGAAGATGATTTCTTAAACAGATTTGCCGATAGGTTCCATGACAGAAGTCCGGATAGAATGTATGGCATATTAATTGGAGACAGTGTTAAAGAGCAAATATTATCAAGATTAATTATGCAAAAAACCGAAGAATACATTAAACGAATTAAGGAAATGTCAGCTAGAATTGAAATTCACCCAGCAATTATAAAAATTGGTGAAGAACTAAAAGAATTTATTCCTAATGAAATTAGTAAATATAATCAATATTATGCAGGTAGTGGAGGAATTTACGGTAGTGTTCAAGCTGGAAAATTAAATCCAGATGCATTTCCACCATGTATCCAAGAAACAGTTAATGGAGTGTCTTCAGGTGGACGTAACGATGCTATTGTATTATTATTAACTTCCTTTGCATCCTATGCTAGATTATATCCAAGAATATTCGCATCAGATGAAACCGTTAAAGTTTCAGATATGGATCCTGACTTAACAATTACTGAAAATGAGATTTTACCGTTAATTTTTGATGCTGCAGATAACTGTACACCACCATTATTCGAAGATCAACCACAAGAAAAAATAAATATCATTTCAAAATTAGGATTTGGAATGCATGATAAAGTAGATATTAACCATGAAGGTGAAACCAAATGGTACACTCCAATGAGCTGTGAGAAAATAAAAATACATTTACCTAATCTATGCCACCCAGAAAAGTCCTGTAAAGGAATAAACAATCCATTATCATGTTATGGTCGTAAAAAATTCCAACTTGATAATGCTAAAAAAGAATAATTATAAGCTATTTTGTGAAAACTTGAAAGGATTATGGTCTTCATAAATCGCATCATAATACTTATTCAAAATACTGGATTCCCACATATTATAATTAGACCTTTCTTTTTTTTCAAAATTATAAGCTAAAAGTCCAATTTTACGTTCCATCTCATCAATACCCTTTAGCTCACAAAATTCAGTAATAATATCTGGAATATATTCACTAGGCTCACTGCTACTGAACTCCAAAAATTCATCATATTCCAAAGCAGAGAAAAATTCCTCTTCATCAATGGAATCATCATATGCGTCTATTTTAAATAAATCAATATAGATATTGCTTGGAAGTGGAAGATCATTTAATTCAACTCCAACTCCATAAATTTCACCTGTTTCTAAGTTTAATCTAGTATAACCAGTTCTCATACCAGTTTGCCAATTTTCATAAGCTGGTTTAACAATATCCTCTGGTGAAAGACCAGACAATATGACTTTCAAATGTTCAACTCCGATTACTTCGATTACATCTTCCATAAACTTATTTTTAATTATCCTAATTAATAAAAGTGTGCAAAATCATTACTTTGCACATGCACACTTACCTAATAAATAAATACTTTAAAAAAGTAATTTATAAACATGTTCTCTAAAGCTACACTGAAAGAGAGAAGACAATATTATCGTGAAGAATGGTCACTGAAAGACTTACCAAAATTCATAGCTACCGATTTAAAAAAGAGAGAATTTGGTTTTGACCATAATGGAAGAGGACCAAATGACCGGTACAAAATATTCAAAGGACCAGAATCATTAGGTAAATTCTTAAAATTCAAATCTCCTTTTGCAGCATATATCTCAGTAGCATTCTATAATAATCCAAAAAGAAGAGAAGATTGGCTAAAAGCAGAGTACATTTTTGATGTAGATGCTAAAGATATACCAATTAGAACCTGCCAATGCGATGGTGTATGTGAAGTTTGTCTAGGTGAAGCTTTAGAAATTGTTAACTCATTAATTGACACATTACATTCCGATTTAGGTTTGAAAAATATACATTTAATCTATTCAGGAAGAGGATATCACATTAGAATCTTAGATGAAGAAATGATGATTGCTAATAGTGAACTCCGGTCTGAAGTTTTAAAATATGCTGCAGGAGCAGAAGTTCCAAAATCCCAATTTGTTAATCCTGAAATTTCAAATAAAAGTTTTAACTTTGAGCATTTCACAATCCCAATTGGATATTCTAAAGTTTTTACTGATAGAGTGAAATTTAATATCCAACATTTAATTGGTAATGAAAAAATTGATGGAATTAATTCAAAGTTAATGAAAGACATTATGGCATCAAGACACCATTTGGATAATGATAATTGGGGTTATTTTAAAAGAGATATCGGCCCTAGAAGATATAAAAATCTTGTTGAAGCTATGGCTCGTGTTAATTTATCAACTATTGATGCAAAAGTTTCAATCGATTTAAAAAGAATTTTAAGACTTCCTTCATCACTTCACGCAAAAGTAAGTATGAAATGTGTTGAAGTGAAAAATAGGGAAACTTTTGATCCTTTAGATAAAGCGGTTCCTAAATTTGTTTATGAAAGAAAGGGTGTTTAATCATGGATAAAGTTTTAAGAGATATATTAAGAAAAAATCAGTATTTTGAAGAAATAAACCCAGACAGATATGTTCCTGAATTCTTAGGATTAATTGTTAATGGTGTTGTAGTATATCACGTTAACTGGATTGATATAATTGAAAATGAAATAGTTTTCGTGCATAAAGATATTCAAACCCATCCAACTATTTCACTTGTTTTAGAAAACCTTAATTCTTTAATGATTATAACAAATGATGGAATAAAAGAAGTTTTATAAAAAAAGTTAATTATTTTAGTCTGTTTCAAGACATTTCATTTTTATTTTTTCAGAAATTACCTCTGGCGAATCATCGCCTGGGATAACATTCCAATTATATGTAAATTTTTTTGATTTTAAACGATTTTCTCTTAGAGACTCGATGTTTTCAAACATTTCCCTATCTTCATTACGAAAACTTATTCTCCTAAGGGCTTCTTCAGGACTTACATCTATAAAGAACATGCAATCAGATGTTGGAAGAATAAATGCTACAATTTTATAAATAATGGTATTTATTCCATCTGGAAGATACATCACCGATAAAATATACCTGGAAAATATTAACACATCAACATTATCATCATGTGTGTATTTTACAACAGACCTAATTGCATCAAGTCCAAAATAAATAGTTGCAAGCAAATGGTTAAGTTTACCTGATTTTAAAAGTGCTTCTTTTGATTTTCTACCATATTTATTGTCAGAACATGGATGAGACCGAACAGTGACATTGCGACCTTGCTTTTCATACATTTCAGCAATTAATTTCACTTGTGTATCTTTACCTGCTCCGTCTAAACCATCAATGACAATAAATTTCTTCATTAAAACACCAAAAATTTATTGGATAGGATAAAATTCAGTGTATTTAGAATTTCTTTCTATTGGATTTCTACCTAAATCTTTAACCATCCTATCTAAAGTATCAATAGATGCTTCAACTCCATCAGGTGCACCAGAAGCTGCAGATAGTTCATCTCCACCTAATGTACCACCTAAATCATTAGTTCCTGCAGTTAAAGCCACTTGAGCAAATCTAAAACCCATTTTTACCCAAGATACTTGTATGTTAGGAATTAAATCTCTAAGCATTAATCTTGAAACAGCGTATAATTTTAAATCCTGTGTTCCACTAGCTCCAAGGTTTGACTGACCTTCTAAAAATATTGGTGAATACTCATGCATGAATGTCATTGGTATAAATTCAGTAAATCCATGAGTTTCTTCTTGTAATTTTCTAATAATATCAATATGTTCTACTCTTTCTTCTATAGTTTCTACATGCCCATACATAATAGTTGCAGAACCTGGAATCCCAACTTCATGAGCTGTTCTGACAATATCTATCCATTCAGAAACACTTACCTTTTCAGGACAAATTATTTCTCTTGAACGGTCTGTTAATATTTCAGCAGCGGTTCCAGGCAATGTGTCAAGACCTGCATCTTTTAATCTTTCACATCCCTCAGCAATACTAATTCCTGACACAGTACATGCATCAGCAATCATAGTAGGTGAAAATCCATGAATCATTACATTTGGATATTCATCTTTTAATAAATGCATTAAATGTTCATAGTACTCAATATCAGCATCAGGAAGTACTCCACCCATAACACAAAATTCATGAGCACCTTTTTCAACAGCACCCTGAGCTTTTTTAAGGATAGCTTCATCATCTAAAATATAAGCATCCGGATCATCAGCATCTTTTCCAAATGCACAAAATCCGCATCTGACAGTACAAATATTTGTAAAGTTAATATTACAATTATTAATGAAAGTAACATTGTTTCCAACGATTTTTTCTCTTAAATAATCAGCAGTTGCAATCAAAGGGTATAAATCAGACCCATTAACATTCATCAAGTAATTAGCTTCTTCAACAGTGATTTGTTCATCCAGAGATTTTGTTAAAATCCTTTCTGTTTTAGGAGAAATTGGTAGTTTATCAAACATGAATATATATTAGCTTTAAATTAAATAAAAAGTTTACTATACTAACCCAATTAAACTTAATTCATTATAAATTAATTGAATACCCAATTAAATAGCTATTTATAATAATTATGACAAATATGTTATAAAATGAAATTTAAGTGGTATAATGGATAGTAGTGAAGCTATATTTGACGGACTTAAAGATGCAGGAATTAACTTTATTGTTAGTGTTCCATGTGTCAACCTATCAAAATTATTAAATATGATTGATGAAGACCCAGATATTACTCACATTCCAGTTACTCGTGAAGAAGAAGGAATTGGAATATGTGCTGGAGCATATATGGGTGGTAAAAAAACAGCAATTCTAATGCAAAATTCCGGACTTGGAAATTCTATTAATGCATTAAAATCACTAACAGAATTATATGAATTCCCATTGCTTATGATAATAAGTCACAGAGGAACCGAAGGAGAAAATATTTGTGGACAAGTTCCAATGGGAGAATCAACACCATTAATTTTAAAGGCAATGAATTATAATTTCTTCAATCCAGGAACACCTGAAGGAGCATATGAAGATATAAAAGAATCTTGGGAATTGTCAGTTGAAGAAGGAAAACCTGTAAGCATATTACTTGAAATTAAATATTGGTGATAATATGGCAAGAAGAGAAGCTATTGAAAATATAATGAAAGATATTGATGATGAATTAATTGTTTGCAATATCGGATTCCCCTCCAGAGAATTATATGACATTAAAGATAGAAAAGAGAACTTTTACATGATTGGATCAATGGGATTAGCATCATCAATTGGACTTGGTCTTGCATTAGCACAACCCAATAAGGATATTGTTATAATTGATGGAGATGGAGCTCTTTTAATGAATATGGGCTCACTTGTAACTATATTTGCGAATAATCCTAAAAACTTAACTTGGATTGTAATAGATAATGGAGCATATGGATCTACTGGCAATCAGGATACTTACGCTCAAAAGCTTGATTTAGTGGATATTGCAAAAGGAGTTGGATTTAAAAACAGTTATGATTACAATGATATTAACTTAAAGGAAATCATTGAAAGTGATGAGTTAAGTTTTATTGTATACCACACAGAACCTGGAAACTCACAAGCACCAATAATTGATTTAAACCCATTAGAAATTAAAAATAGATTTATGGATGTTATTTAATGAGAATTTTTCCAATTAAATAACATGCCTAATGAAAATTAAACCTCAAACCATCCCATTATAATATGATTTAAACATGATAAAATCAACAACATAACTAAAAAATACTATTTTATAAAAAATATTAAAATAATGTTTAATAATTATACTAAAATTATTATCAAATAAATATAAATGAATATAAATAATATATAAAAATAAAATATTAAAATTAAAAAAGTATATGCATGAATGAAACAGAAATTTATAAGCTTCTTGGCCATGTTAAGATATCATTTTATCGAACTGAAACATTAAAAACAATAACAAACGATTTAAAAATGCCATCACAAATTGCTAAGGAACTAAATGTAAGTATTAGTCAAGTTTCATCTGCCCTTTCTGATTTAAAAAAGAAAGATTTGGTTGTCTGTGTTAATGAAGAAGTAAGAAAAGGAAGATTATATAAATGCACAGATTTAGGAAAAGAAGTTGCTAACCTATTATAATTTTACTCTAATTTTAAAAATAAAACATATTTTATCTACAAAATAGTCATTTTCTATTAATTAATTTTAATAAAATTTAAAAAAGTGAGGATAAAACCCCACATTATAATTCAGCCTCATTTAATTCTTCAATTTTCTTATCAAAATCAATGAATTTACGAGCTAATCCTGAGAAGTATGGAATATAAACCTTCGAAAAAGTTACTCTTTCTGGATTTTCACCCAACTCAGAGATTCTATCTTTAACCCTTTGAATTTTACTCTCTACTTCATCATACATTAAATCTCCAGGGAATTCACCAATAAAGACTCCATCAGCACCATTTTCAAGTGCATATTGAATATGTTTAGGTCTTACACGATTAACTGAAATTACTCTAATTATATGAATTGATTCAGGATAAGACAACCTATTTACACCAATATTATCTGCAGCAGTATAACCAATATTATCTAAAAATACTAATATTACACGTTGACCTTCTTGCTTTTTGGATAATACTCCTTTAATTGTAGACATGATTTTCTCATCAATATTACCATTGACTGTAATAGCTCTTTGATTACATTCAACAAGGCATTTACCACAACCATTACAACTCATTGGATCTATACAAATCTCATCATCTTGTATACTCATGGATTTATATTTACATCTCTTTATACAGTTACCACAGACTATACATTTTTCAGTGTCAATTTCTGCAATAAATGGCTCAATTTCCACACCACCATAATTATATTCATTTACTTTTGATGCTGCAGCAGTTGCTTGCATAATTGAATCAGTTATATCCTTTGGATCTTGTGCAGTTCCACATACAAATATTCCTTGAACATCAGTTGCCACTGGTTTGATTTTAGGGTGGGATTCCTTAATAAATCCATCTTCAGTAGTACCTACATTTAAAATCTCAGCAATTTCCATTGTACCCTCAGAAGGCTCCATTGCAGTTGATAAAACTACCATATCTGCTTCAATTTCTATAAATTCTCCTTTGATTGTATCTTCAGTTCTTACAATGAATGTATCTCCCTTTTTAACTACTTCACCAGGACGTCCTCTAATGAAACGGACTTCATTTTCTTGAGTATGTTTATAATATTTTTCAAACATTCCAGGAGTCCTAATATCAGTATAACAAATTACAACATCAGTATCAGGATATTTATGTTTAATAATATTAGCATTCTTCAAAGCTATTGTACAACAGACTTTAGAACAATATCTATGCCCATCAGGTTTTTCATCTCTTGAGCCAACACATTGAATCATAACAACACGCTTTGGAACTTCACCGTTGGATTTTAAGAGTTTACCTTTAGTAGGTCCATTAACTCCAGTAATACGACCTAATTCTGATTGTGTTATTACATCATCATAACGAGTATATCCATATTCAGGTCTTTTTTCCATGTCAAATAACTTATGACCAGTTGCTATAATAACTGAACCTACCTGAAGTGGAATTCTTTCAGGCTTTCCTTTAAGTTTAATAGCTTTCATATTACACTTTCTAAAACAATCACCACATTTAGTACAATTATCCATGTCAATTACATATGCTTCAGGATATGATTGTCCAAATGGTCTATAAATTGCTTTTCTTAAAGATAAATTATCATTCCAATCATTTGGAACTTCAACTTCACACACTTCAGCACAGTTACCACAAGCAATACATTTTTCAGTATCAACATACCTAGGAGATTTTTCTAAGATTAAATTATAAGTTCCAGAACGTCTTTCAGCTTCAATAACCTTAGTATTTGTTAATACTTCAATATTTTCATTCCAAACAAGTTCATTTAAAATTGGATTTAAAAGACACATTCCACATTCTTCTGCAATTTTAACAGGAGAAAATACTTTACCTATTTTAGCCATGTGTCCTCCAATTGAAGGAGATTGTTCTATTAAAGTGACTTTTGTCCCCTGTTTAGCAAGAGATAATGCTGCATTCATTCCAGCAATTCCACCACCAATAACTGCAACTTCATCAGGAGTTTGACAATAAATTGGATCTACTGCATCAGATTGTTTAACTTTCTCAATAGAAGCATTAATTAATGCAATAGCTTTATTAGTAGCATTTTCATTATCTGAATGAACCCAAGAACATTGTTCCCTTATATTCGCCATATCCATCAAATAAGGGTTTAATGGTTTGATATAATCCTGAAAAGTTTTTTCATGACTTATTGGTGAACATGCTGCAACTACAACACGATCAAGACCATGGTCAAATATTGCATCACGAATTATTTTACGTCCATTAAGTGAACATAAATTTTCAAATTGTCCTATGAATTCTACATCCAATTCTTCCCTTACTTTATCTAAGTCAATAGTATCCGCAATATTTCCTCCACATTCACATAAAAATACGCCAACTTTCAAATCATCCCTCATTTTTCAACCTCCTTTAACTCCTTAATTACAGAATCTATAGGTACAGTATGGGCTTTAACACCAATTACCTTATCAAAATCTCCCCCCATAGCCAACGCAATAAATTGAGCTATATTCAGGTGTATCGCTTTGAATTTTCTACCTTCACGCTCTCCAATTAAATGTTGATACCTATCAAATTGAATATGGCAATTTGGACATAAATGAACTAAAATATCAACATTTTCATCATCTATGGAATCCATTTTATCTGCTGTTGCTGTAAATGATAAATCCGGATTGGAATATCTTTGCCTGAATCCTGTTCCACATGTTGCACGTTTGTAATCATACCAACCTATAGTCTTACAGCCACATGCTTCAACCAATTCATCAAGAATATTAGGATCTCTTACACCACCAATGGTATCTTCATAGTGTACCTTGCAGTAATGACATCCGTGATGTGTTGCTATTTTATACTCACTTAAATCATATTTGATATTGTCACTAATCTCATCTTTTTTACCATATAAAATATCTACAACATGAAAAATATTTTCTGTTGGTTTTAAATCATCTTTTTCGTATTTTAAGTGAGATAATCCATTATCATCAAATAATTTGTTAATATGATTTCTTAAATCATCTTTTTTGTTAAGTAACTTTACTGATTTTTTATTAATAGCATAACATGTCGCACACATCATAACTAAGTTTTTACGACCTAAATCACTAGCTATTTTAAAATTACGTGCTCCTATAGCTGTTGTATCGATTTGATCAAATACATCAGAATAATGTCCAAGTCCAGTACAACAGGTTTGTTTTTCTGAAATTACATAGTCAATTCCTAATTTATCAAAAACAAATTTTGTTGATGCTTCAATACCTGGATATTCAACACTAACAAGACAACTTCTAAATAAAAGAATATTCTTATCCGGTATGGCTTTCATTTTACTCCTCCTGTGTTGATCTTATTGTTTCAATTTTGTTTTTAAAACCAGTAATGGTTAAAATTTTACTTACTTCATCAATTACCTCTTTTGAAGGCATTAAAGGAGGATCTAACTCTAATTCCTCTCTAATTTCATCTAGATGTAATCTGAAGTCCCACCATCCAGGGACGTCACGGTCAATATCCTTGAAAAATATTTCAGGAATCGCTCCAATAGCTGCAGTGAAGTAAGAGTCTGCAAAGCCCATATATTCATAAACCTTATCAAAGCCAACTCCATTTTTGATTGCAAATTGCTTTAGAATCTGATTTACTTCACATACACTATTTCCAACAGGACATACACTATGACAAGTATAACAATAAAAACAATTCCAGATACAATCATCCTCAATAATAGATACATCACCTTCTAATACTCTTTCAATAATATCACGAGGATTATAATCAGAATGCATTGCTGCAGGACATGTTGAAGTACACATACCACATTGAACACATTTTAAAACACCATCTTCTTTAGAGTTTTTTACATCCTCAATGATTTTATCTGCAAAGTCAGTAGGTGAATCTGTAATTTTTTGCATTTAGAACACCTATAATTTAAATTCTTGATTTATAATCATTTTCTTTAATTTTAAGGATAATTTATTTCCCCTTAACCTATCTGATTGTCTGCAGATAATAGGAATATTCACATTCTTATCATTAATTGTTAAATCAACACTACCTACATCCATATCAAATGCATCATGGCGACAATAATTAACACACATTCCACATCCAAAACAATAAGTGAGATTTAATCTTTCATCTGCAAATGCATTAGTTGGACAAATTTCCTCTACAATACATGAATCACATTTAGAACAGCTAGACCTATTAAATTGAGGTCTTAAACCATATTCTCCCCATAATTCAGCATAATTAGTTTCAGTTAGTGGTAGATGACGTCCTTTAATATCAGATACTGGAATATTAACTTTATCATCGGTTATGAGTAAATTATTATAAATTTCTTCATTCAATACAGGTATTGGAATAGCTACTGTATCATAAACCTCTCCACCTTGACCTGTTTTAAAACCTCCAATATAATATGGATCCATTTTTGTTAAATCAGCAGACAACATCAGGTTTGGTTTTTCAACACTTGATCTTGTTCCATTACCCAATATATAACCTTGAGTTCCATTTAGAAGAATTTTAGTTCCTTCTGTTATGACATTTTGAGTAACATCATTTTGAAGTGGGTTTAAATCACCGCATCCGGAGAATGTTAATCCACTTAATTTTCCTTCAAGAGGTGCTGCTGCAAAGATTGAGGATATAGCTTCATTGTTTGGATTTGTAAAAGCAGTGTAATTTTTAAATGCCATTCTACTACCAATTATCTGTGCTCTTATAATATCATCTTTAGTTATTGTATTCTTGATAGTTTTACCATCAGCACTTTCAACTCTTACATCAATTTCTTTTCCTTCAAGGATATCTTTAAGTAAGAATCCTCCACCATAATTTTCATCATAAATAGAATGTGCAGTTCCGTGAAGAATTACATCAACAGATCCCAACCATTCATTTGGACAAGGCCCTGCATATGCTGGAACTCCATTTAAATAAACTTCATTTGCTCTTATGAATTCACCTGGTTCAGACACTATAAAATTCAAAATAGCTGCTGTACCGCTCATCACACCACATGTTCCGCAGGTAACAACATCAACTTCATCAAAACTTGGTGTTTCATCGTTTTTTATGAGTTTTTTAAATTCTTCTGCAGTGTAAATATTAGCTTCTCCATTGGTGATTTTTTCATTAATTTCACCAATTGTTCTATTAGTAGTCAATTAATACACCTTTTTTAGAATTTTGCGAAGGTATCTCCTCTTAAACCTCTTCTTAAAGTTTCAAGAGATGTGATTTCATCACTGGAAATATTTCCCAAATTAACTGTATTTCCGAGTTTTAGAATGAAAAATACTTGTTGATTTTTATTCGGTGCTTCCCAAAGGATTTTATCTTTATTTATCTTGTTTAAAATCATATCAATTTCATTTTCTTTAGCATTTCCTTCACTGTCAAAAATTCCAATATTTTTCCCACCTTCACGGGCTTCCACTATTACTAATGATGAACCAGCATCGAGTTCCTCACTCATATAAGAAATTCTTTCATCAACAGATAAATCTTTATCCAATACGGGATTTTTTTTACCAACTTCAGATAATACTTCAAAACCAGCTTCTTTTGTCTTTTCAATGCATTCTAATTTATCTTCATGTGACATCATTATTGATCCATCAGACACTTCAATAGCTGGAAAACCTAAATTATGTGCTTCATCAAACAGTTCTTCAAGTTTATTTTTAGTATAAGCAAGTTCAAAAAGAGTTCCCCCAGTATATGGAGTGATTTTATGAGATTTATACATTTCAATTTTAGATTTAATAATGTCTTGTTCATGAACAATAGATGTTCCCCATCCAAATTTTAAATAATCTACATATTCACCTGAAATGTCCATCAAACTACTTGCAGTTTCAAGACCTAATCCTTTATCTAAAACCATTGTTAAACCGCAAGTTCTGGGTTTTTCTTCTCTTTTTATTGATAAAAATTCAAAAGATTTCAAAAATATCAACTCTAATACGTTTAATTGTTAAATAACTAGTAATATAACAGCAGTTATATTTTTTATGTATTTATAATAATTATATGTTTATAAAGATTATTAATATATTTTGCTTTTAAAAAAAAATAAGAAATAGAAAAAATAAAAAAATTATTTTGCACTGAGTTCTGCCTGAGATCTAGTTACTAAATCTGCAAAGGAATTACGGACATTTTCTGGAATAGAATTATCGTCTTTATCTGCAACAACTTGCGCAATAATTTTACAAAGAACAAAAATAGCATGTTTATGTTCTGCTTTTGTTTTATGAATATGATGAGGACTTATTTTTAGGGATATATATTCACTGCAATCATTTGTAATTTGGTCATCTTCGGCTAAATATTTTAAAACATATACTAAAAATTGGTGTAATTGTATCATTTCATCTTTATACATTAAATCTCCTCATAATATAACTACATTCTAGTTAGTTAAATTACTGCTATTATATTATACATTATAT
>NZ_JBNMGD010000014.1:0-32486 GCF_050872065.1 Methanobrevibacter sp. | reverse complement strand
TGAAAAAATAAAAAAAGTATAAAAATTATAAAATATCTATTTTTAATTGTGATTTTAACTTCTAAATCATTTTTCGTAATTCATCAAGATTTAACACAATAAAACTCTTGTAATCAGGATTAGCCAATATTTTATACTGTTTTTTATTTGTTTTGAAATAGGAATCCATCATAACTTCTTGTAACTTTGACACATCACTATTTAAGACAACAATTAGTTTAATTCTTTGTTCAGTACTTAAATTATCTATATATGACTGAACTTTTGATTTAAACTTACCTACCAAATTTGAATTCTTTTTTGCCATTCTCTCTAAGATAAATGGAGGTACTAATGTAAACAAATAATCATACTCCATAACATCCTCAATTGTGATTTTTTCCATAATATCAACCTTAAAATTTAAAAACAACAACCAAGTTTATATTAATATCCAATCATGTTAAATCTATTGAATATAGATTATCTTTACTCAAAATTATTTCTTACGATTTCTTATATGTGTCTTTATTGCTTTAGAAATTCCTAAAGGAGATCTTACTTCCATTGAAGCTTTTTTTTAATCTGTTTTTATAAAATATTTCTTCATCAAAAACACCATTTTGCTTATCTTGATTAATTTCACTGATAATATCATTAGCCATATCCTGATAAAACTTTACCGCCTCACTATGAGACATCCTTGTTGGAGTATAATATTGAGATACAATAATACTAACTACACTACTGCTACCACCCATCATGCTTATTTCATAGAGAAAAATGCTTTTGACGAATGCATCATCAATGGAATCATATACTTCAAGAAAAACTGGCTCGGTTTTTTCAAAATATTTCCTGTCAGTAGAGTTATCTAGGGTTTTAGAAATATTATTATATTGCTTAGAACCCAATATATCATAAAAAGCACCCATAACTTTACTTTTTTCAAGTACATTATCCATTTTACTAAAAGTTTGTCATCAAAATCAATAACTTCATCAACGAACCCTTTTTATCATCCAAGTTATCACTTCTCAGTATTACCATTATCTTGGACATTTGATGTGGGCATTATTATCTTTGAACCACAATTAGGGCAAAAATTACTTTCACCTGCATCCATTCCACAATTAGCACAATAAACCATGTTTTAATCTTCAATTTGTTGTTCATCAACACATTAATTATAATCACATTTGAAGTTAAATCGACATATAACGTGTTTATAATATATTGAGAATAAGAAAAATTAACATTCAATAGAAGGCCTTTAGTGAAAAATATGAATAAAAATAATTTCTAAAAATAGAATTAAAACAAAAATATTATTTTCATGGCCTGTTAAGAGTAACCCACCTTCTGTTTAACAGCATTCATCTTAGCGTGCTACCTTGCCTACTCAAGAGATTATCGGCAACTTTGCTCTTGCATCCTACGGAATGGCCGTTTCACCAATTCTTTTAATGTCCTCAATTAAAATCATCGTCAACCATTAAAAGCTGTATCGTTTCTGCTCCAGTATCATGCCTCTCAGCATACGTTTTTCAACGCCGTAGTCTTGTACGATGGGCGGAGTTTCCTTAGTTAATAAAAACCAGCAGCTGTCTTTAACTTGCCATGAAAAAATAATTAATAATAGTAGCAGGGCCTAGATTTGAACTAGGGATCTCGGGGTTATGAGCCCCGCGGGATCACCAGACTACCCCACCCTGCTATACGATATAAAAACAGTTATATGTATACTACATAATATGATAAATATAGTATATAAAGTTTTCGTAAAAATAGATAAAAACTGAAGAAAATAAAAAAATAAATTATTTATTTTCTAAAGATTCAATTCTTTTATCTAAATCACCTAATCTTTCTTCAGTAGCTTTTTGGAATTCCTCAGATGATTGTTTAAATTCATTGAAACTTTTTTCCAGTGTATCCACATTATTAGTAGTTTCATCAAATTTAGCTTGAAGATCATCTAAATCATTCATAGTAGCTAGAGACCAATCTTTAATTAACTGATCACTTTTTTGATCTAAAAATGCATCAAGTTTATGGGAAAATGCACTAGTATTGATAGTAGAACCATCAATATCACTTAATTTGACTTTAATTCTTTTACCCATTGATTCATATCCTTCTTCATTGTCATCCAAATTATCTTCTTTAGATAAATTTTCATATCCTGAAGTAGCTTCTTTATTTTTTCCTAAAATTTCATCCATATGAGCATCAGCACTATCTGGCACGATATTACGTAACTTATCTACAGTAGATGGACTATTTAATAAATAATAATAAACTAAAATAATAATTGCAATAATTAAAATTAAAATTGCAATAATTTCAATAGCATCCATATTACCACCTATTTATTCATTTTACTAAGTTTTTTCTCTTTTGCTTCAATTTCTTTAAGCATTTTTTCTAATTTTCTTTGTTCAGTTTCAGCTTCAAGTCTAGCTAATCTTTCATTAATTTCAGAATGAAGATAACCAACATTGCTTCTTACTTCAGTAGTAGACTGCCTAATAGCTGAAAGACTATCTTGCTGCTCCTGTGGTAATGGAATTGGATTGTCCATTAATCTTTTAGATTCAATATCTTTTTCAACCATAGACATTTTTTTAAGTTCAATTTCCTTTTCAAGAACTAAAATTGAATTTCTAGATTCTGCAACCTTTTTCCATTGGAAAACAATGATAATTAAAACGATAGCAACAATTACTAAAATAATCAAATAAAAAATTTGATTAGGTATTGTAGGAATAGTATCCATTTTTAACCTCCAATTATATTTATAGAGTAAAGTAATATAAATATAAATATAAATTTTATTTATTAAATAATTAATTATCTATATATTAAGAAGGTAATAACCTATGATAGAATCTTATATAAAAGCTGGAAAAATTGTTTCAAACATACGTAATGAAGCTTCAAAAATGATTACTGACGGAGCTTTAGTTATAGACCTTGTAAACTACGTGGAAAGTGAAATATTGAAAACTGGTGCTAAAATTGCATTTCCATGTAATGTATCTATAAATGAAATTGCTGCTCACTACACTTCACCTATAGACGATGAAACCTCTTTTAAAGCAGGAGACATGGTTAAACTAGACTTAGGTGCAATGGTTGATGGATGCATTGCAGATTCAGCAGTTACAGTTATAGCTAATGGAAATATAGATGAAAACTATACGCAAGATGAAATTAATTTACACGAAGAAATAAAAGAAGCTTCAGCTGCAGGTCTCGAAGCAGCAATAGCTACTGCTAGAGCAGGTATAGCAGTTTCCAAAATAGGTGCTGCAGTCCATGAGGCAATCGCAGAATATCATTTAAATCCTATATTTAATTTAACCGGCCATAGCTTAGAACAATACAATCTACATGCAGGAATTTCTATTCCAAATTACGATAATCACGACAATTATATTTTAGAAGAAGGCCAAGCTATTGCAATTGAACCATTTGCAACTAACGGAGAAGGTATTGTAAATGACGCTCCTGGCCATTATATATTTTCATACATGGCAAATAAACCATTCAGAATGAAAAGTACACAAAGAGTTTTAAAATATATTCAACACAACCATAACAAAGTTCCATTTTCTGGAAGATGGATAACTAATGAATTTGGGGAAAGAAAAGGATCAATTGCACTAAAACAACTATCCGAAGCAATGGCAGTTTATCCTTATGCACCACTTCGTGAAAAAGAAAATTGCTTTGTAAGTCAAAAAGAACATACCGTGATTATAGAAAAAGAAGGTTGTACAGTCACAACTACCTAGAAGAAAATTTATTTTTCTTCAACTAATTTTTTATTGAAGTAATTTAAAAAAAAGAAAAAAAAGAGAATTTAATAGATGGTAGGAACCCTAACACCCATTTTTGCTCTTCTTTCACGTTCTGCAGTGTTTTTGTCTTTTTTACCTTTAGCTAATTTTTCAAGTAAAGGAAGACCAGGTTTTACTTCATCCATTGGTTTTGTTTCAATTAAACCAGCAGATACTGCAGCTTTAAATATACTATTACCATCATCAGTTCTGGTTAAAACAGTGGACCATCCATCTGGAGATCCTACAGAACCAGTGGATACATCAGCCCATTCAGCAACATAGTCTTGACAAATGTTACATCCAGCTTGTTCGTAACCATGTGTTTCTTTAATTGCTAAACCAGAATCTTCTCCATCTTTAGTTAACCAGAATTTACCTTTACCAATGTCCATTTTAGTAGCATCAGTTAAGTCGTCAAATCCTAATTTTGCAGTAGCAAAAGTATCAAGAGAAGCCATAGGGAAGTTTTCCATACAGTAGATACCAATCATTAATTTAATTTTATTAACTACAAATCTAGTGAATGGATAAGCTTGTGCTTTCCTTAAACCTTGAACTTGACATGGTGTTGCTACAACTCCTATTTTTTCAAGACCGTATTGACGAGTTGCTTCTTTTAAAGCAGCTAAAGTAGGTGACATAGAGTATTTAGTTCCAGCTGCTGCAATTACTTCATCAGAAGAAGTTACTACAGTAGGAACAGGTCTCCAATCATCATCAGGAGTTCCAGCTACAACTGCACCTTCGATAATTCCTTCATCAAGTGCATAACAGAGCAATGCAGATACAATTCCTCCGTCTTGTGATACATCTAAGATTTTTTTCTCAGTAGATCTAGCTGAGATTGCTTCTTTATAAGTACCTAATGGCATTTCCATTCCTCCTAAAGTCCTGTTTCCTTTTTAATTCTTCCTTCAGGTAACCATGACCTTGGACACATCATATAACAAGATCCACATTTGACACATCTGTCTTTATCACAGCTAGGTCTACCTTCTGAGAAGTCCATTGCTCTAGTTGGACAAGCAAGAGCACAAGTTCCACAACCAGTACATAATCCTTGACGTACAACATTAGTTAATACATCACAACCACATCCTTTATCACATGCAGCCCAATCCATTGCAGGTTTTAAGTAATCTAAGTCACCTTCACATAAAGCAACTATAGTTTTTGCAATCATTTCAGGAGCAACAGGACAACCAGGAAGTGCTAAATCTACTTTAACTAATGAATTAATAGGTAAGAAAGATTCATGTTTAGGTTGGGCTTGTTGACCACCACGTGCATATGTGGTGAAACAACCAGTAATAGCACAGGATCCAAATGCTGCGATTAAACCAGATTTTTTCCTTGCTTCTAAAAGTTCATGTACACTGTGTTCATCTTGTAAACAAACTGATCCTTCAATTAAACATAAGTCCATTTCCGGCATTTCTTCAGCAAAAGTTCCGTGAATCCATTTATCCACTAAAGTTTGTCCATATACAATATCAACCATATCAGTTAAAACTGTAGATAAGATATCATAATTTTCGGTTAAAGACATTACATCTCCAGTACAACCACTTAAGTGTATGTAACCTATACGTGGTTTTGATGAAGCTGCTTTAGGTTCTTCTGCAGGTGCTTTGGTTTCTACAGGAACAACCTCTTCAACTTTTTTTTCTACTTTTGGAGCAGGTTTAGATGAACCACCAAAAGCCTTTTTTAATTTATCAAACATTATTTTACCCCGATTTCTTTTAAAACAATATCAATAGCTTCAGGAATCGCCTTCTCTACAGATTCAGATAAACCCACATCGACATCAGGTATTGGTATAGAAGCAGGTTTACAACCAACAATTACAACTTCACATTTTTCAGAAATTTTTTGAAGTGGTTCTTCAACAGTCATACCATGAGGATTATCATATTTTCCCACTTGCATAACATTAGGATCAAATATGCCCACAGTTCCAGGATCTGCATCTGATTCAACTACATCAATAACAATTAATTTTTTCCAATTATACTCCTTATATAAAGGGAAAAAATTCATTGGTGCAGCAGTTCCTCCATCAATAAATTGAACACCGCCTGGTAACGTTACACCTTCAAATTTCTCTTTGATTTGAGTCAATACATCACTATCAAATTCTTCCTCGACATATGAAGTAACTGCCGGATCGTAATAATCATTTTTATCATTAAAATATTTTTGTAAAAGATTAATAACTATTGGACCGTAACCATCATCTTTAAATAAGATATTTCCACATCCAATAACAATTATATCCGAATCATAAGGCATTAGTTATCCTCCACAATTATATTCTCACCATTTCATTTTTAAGAATGGATTTGTCTTCATCATCAACAACCATTACGTGAGTAGCACATGATAAACAAGGGTCATATGCTCTGATAACGTGTGGTCCATACTCATGATGGAATCCTTCGGTAGCAGGTCCCATTGTTGGAATGTTCCAAGTGGTTGGTACGATAGCAGAATAGAACCTAACTCTTCCATCAACGACTTTAGCCATATGCACATTGGTTCCTCTAGGACCTTCAATTACACCAAAACCAAGTTCCCCAGTTCCTCTTTTATCATAACTTACATTTGCAGGAGCTGCAGGATCAATTGCATCTAAAGCTTCCATACATGCATCATAGTTTACTAACATTTCATCTGCACGAGCTACATGTTGTTGGTTTACACCTTTACCTTTAAATCCAGCGAATTTTTCCATTCTTGCTCTAGGACCAGTTTCAACATTTTCACCATTGATTAATGGAATTACAGAACAAGCTTTTTTACCTATTTCCGGATCATCATACCAAGCTTCAGGTAAACATTCTGAGAAAACGTCCATATCAAAATCATTGGAACCATAAGTTGCATCAGTTGCAAGTAATGGTCTGTCCACTACACCTAAATCTGCAGGTAAACCTTTTTCAACAACACAATTTTTGATTAATTCAATGTGTTCTTCAAGTTTTGGTCTAAGTGCAGTCATTCTTTCAATTAATCTTTCTTTAGTGAATGGAGTAATGTTTCTTGCCATTCCACCAACTCTAACATCAGAAGGATGGATACCTTCACCTGCAATCATATCTACAACATATTGTACTGTTTTTCTTATTTCACTTACACTGTCAACTGCAGTAGTGAATAATTCATCAGGTACAAAATCAGTTGCGATTAAAAAGTGATGAATAGCTGCACTGTTTATATTATGTGCTGCTAAAGTAGCTTTTCTTAACAATTTTGCAGTTTTAGGAATTTCAATTCCTAATGCCATATCAATTGCTTCTGCTGAAGCCAAAGTATGTGGAATTGGACAAACACCACAAATTCTTTGACATAAAACAGGTGCGGTTTCTGGAGCTTTGTCAAGAACCATCTTTTCTAAACCCCTAACCGGAGTTATACTTAAATACATACCTTTTGTAACTATCCCCTCATCATCAACTTCCATGACTAATTCGGCATGGCCCTCTTGACGACTAGTAGGAGATATAACTACTCTATCTTTCAAATATGTCACCTCAATTAAAAATTAACATTTATTATATATGATTCATAAATATAAATAGGTTATGCTAAAATAATCATATCGAAATATATATAATACATAACTGACTAACTTATATTATTATATTTAATTAAAGGAGGAAAAAAATTGGATAAAGCAAATATAATTATTTCAATTATTATCGTTTTATGTATTGCAGCTGCCGTTGCAGCGTATGGAATTACAAATAGCGATAATCCAATCTTTTCTGACTTATCCAGTATGTCAGCAAATGACAATGATGCAGGAAATGGAATAGGAAATAATACATTGACAGGAAATGGAAGTGAAAATGCTCCAGCAGCTACTGATTCAAGCTCCAGCAGCGGATCAGGAACAAGCTCCGGAAGTGGATCAAGTTCAAGCTCCAGCAGCGGATCAGGAACAAGCTCCGGAAGTGGATCAAGTTCAAGCTCCAGCAGCGGATCAGGAACACATTTATCACAATCAGAAGCAAAAAGTATTGCAAGCGATGCTATTGAAGAATCAGGATGTTATGCTGGAAATGGAAGATATTCTGGTGGATACTGGTACTTTACCATATATGATGCACATGGCAATGCTGTAGATAGTATAAGTGTTAATGATGCAACAGGTGCTACTGGAAGAGGATAAATTTTTAATTAATCCTTTTTTATTTTTTATTAAAATTCAAAATTAATAGTTAAATATATATAATACAAAAAACAAAGTTATTATTGTTGTATGTAGAGGGCCCGTAGCCTAGCTGGATAGGGCGTCGGACTTCTAATCCGAAGACCCCGGGTTCAAATCCCGGCGGGTCCGCTCTTTATATAATCTTTTTTTTCTAAAATATTTTCTTTAAAACTAATTTACAAATAATATGGGCTTGTAGCCTAGTCTGGAAGGGCGTAAGACTCCTAATCTTAAGATCGAGGGTTCAAATCCCTCCAAGTCCGTTCCTTAAAAATCATCCAATGTGACAACATTCGGAGTGTCTTTTTCTATTTTATTAAAAGAAATTTGACCATATTTACCCCCTCCACCAGGGATAACATCTATTTCATCATTTCTAAATGATTTAATAGCTGAAGCAATATTTGAATCTATTTTTTCAATATCACTTAACTCAACATTGATTAAGACATCGATTTCCGTACCAAAATCATCAATCAACTTTTGCCATTTACCTTGAACTGTTTTTGTAGTAACCCCTTTATCATAGACTGAAGATATTATTTCAGCTAAAGGCATTATATGGACATAATTAGGTCTAAAATCAGGATGTTTTGGATTATCATAATCTGCAATTTCAGAAATTCTAAAGTCAACACCTTTTTTAATTGTCCCACCACATCCACATTTCATTTTATTCTCACGTGCTATTAAAGGATCAACCAATTTGTAACATTTGGTACATGCGGTCATGTGATACTTTCCTAAGTTTGGAACTAACCCATAATTAGCTTTAATCTTTTGATGCTTAAATGCATTTTTTATTGAAGAATATGAAATATCTTCTAGTTCTATTTGATTAAATTCCCTACCAAGTCTATGAGGCCATGGTGAGTGTGCATCAGAATTTGTTAAAAATGGAAAATCTTTAAGTTCTGAAATTCTATCTGCCATAAATGTATCAGCAGATAATCCCAACTCAACAAAATCTACCTTTTTCTCGTAACAATCATAAATACTATCATATGATTTGTACATACCCGTCCAAGGAGTAAATGCATGGGCAGGACCAATTAGACAATCATAATCTTTAACCAACTCTAAAATTTCAACACCAGATAAATTTGTTTTTGGTCTTCCATCCAGTTCTTTATTTCTAGATGGGAGTTTCTCTGATAATTCACGTGCAATATCCAGACTTGGAATGATTATTAAATGATGAATCCTATTTTTTCCTTCAACTTCAGTTGTTAAAACAAAATTCATGTCATCATTACTATAAATACCATCACCTAAATATGTGGTATTTTCCTCAATAGTATCCAACCAACCAGAATGAAAAGCATCTCCTGTTCCTAAAAGATTTAATCCTTTTAATTTAGACTTAGGAGCCATATTTTCTATCAGCATATCTTTTGATGATGCCATTGAAAAACAACTATGAACGTGAAAATCAGCATTTACTAACATGATTAAATGTTAGAAATTAAAATTATATTTATCTTTCTAATAGGTAATTAGTTTTTGAGTAAAATAAAAAAAGTAAAAAAATATACTGAAGTTTATCCAATATATCTTAAATCATCAGCATTTCCAGCATTACTCTTGTTAATTAAATCTTGTTCCATTGCTTGAGCTTTAGCAATCATTTGTTTAGTCGCTTCAGCCCGTTCATCTAATTTATCAGTATTAATCTCAAAGTTAAGTAATAATGATAATTTTTTCAAAATAGCTTCAGCGGATTCCGCATCAATGAAATACCCTGGAGTTTCACCCATAAGACAAACACCTTGAATTCCTTGACGAATTCCTAAACCTAAAAATAAACCTGAAGCACCAACGATACCACCATCATTAGATCTAATTTCAATACCAGCTTCTTTTAATAATTCAATATTAGCTTCATCAGTAGCAGCACCATAAACTTTAGGATTTTCAACAGGTTGAGGTACAGCCATTCCACCCATAGTGAATATTTTAGTTATTCCATAACCTTTAGTAAAATCTAAAATATCTTTACAGATTAAATATTGACCTTCAGGAGACAAAGCTTGAGTATTACCAACAAGAATAATTAAATCTATTTTATCTTCACCAACATCTTTTAAATAATACAACTCATTGAGCATATTATCGATGATTCCATCTTCTTTAATAAGAACTTGAGGCGGAAAAGATGGAGAATAAATTTCAGCAAATTTAGTTGCTTCTAATTCATCAATCATATGATCAGCAGCTAATTTACCCACATGTCCAAGACCTGGCAATGCTTCAATGAAAATAGGATTATCTAGTTCAATTTCTTCTTCTAAAATTTTAATTTCAGCAGCATTCACGGACATTACCCCCTCATTGATTCTTTTTTCAAAATACGACGATATTTACCATATTTATCCTCAACTGAAAATTTAGGAGGATAAATAACTTTAAGTTTCCCGCCACATTTTGGGCAGGAATCTTTTAAAGTATAAATTCCACATTCGGGACATTTATTCATTTTCATGTTCATAAGAATCTAATTATTATCTAACTCTCTTAGGAAAGAACCATTACCTTCAGATTCTTCAATAACTGCAATACACCTATCAGCTGCAGCTTTAAGAACTTTTTCAGCCAATATATAATCAGTAGATTTCACAGTGATTCTATATCTAGGTGCACCAACGCATTGGACTTTAATTTCTTCCTCGTCGTCACCATTATCTTCAGCAGCCTTAAGAGCATCAATGATAACTTCAACACCATTTGGTACAAAAGTTTCAATATCAACATAACCGCTAATATGGACTTCTGGAGGAGTAATATTTTTCTGAGCTACTTTAGTTATAGCATCAGCCCAATCCTGAGGAATTCCTTCATTAGTAAGAGATTCCGCACCTTCCTCAGAAGCAGTTTCAAAAGCACCATAAACATCTCCAAAGATGTCCATAAGCTCGTAACCTACCTCATCATAAGCATCATCTAAACTTTTATCTAATGATTTTGCAGATAATTCTAAGAATTTTTCAGCTTTCTGCTCTATTTTCCAATGTTGGATTTTTTTAGTTCTTTGGTCTTCACGAATTCTTTTTAAAGAAGCATCAACATGCCCTTTTTTGGGATTAACTCTGAGAACACGACAAACAATTTTTTGATTTTCCCTTACATGATCTCTGATATTTTTAACCCAACCAGAAGACACTTCAGAAATATGAATAAAAGCTTCTTTGCCCTGATATTCTTCTAATTTAGCAAAAGCCCCATAATTAAGAACTTTGTAAACAGTACCAACAATAAGTTCTCCTTCATCAGGCCATTCTTGACTTTTTCTTACCATATTCTCACCAACATCAATAAAAATTAAAAAATAGTAAAAAATAAGTTTAAACTAGGAAAATCTAGTTTAAAACTTTTTCAATATGTGCGGTGATTTTAGCTTTAGCACCGCGAGATTTGACAAGAGTTTTACCACAAATGATACATTTTACATCAGATGCAGCACGATCAAATATTACTTGCTCATTGTCACAATCTAAACATTTAACTTTTAAAAAGTTTCCTCTACCATTACTAACCATGTTAATCACCTATTTAGCTACAAATTCAGGTTTTCCTGTTCTGAAAGATTGTTTAATGTGAGATTTACCACATTCTTTACATTTGAGTCTTAAATCTAATTTTTTAACAGGTTTGTTTCCAGCAGGTAAAGGTCTTGGGTAACCTCTGTAACCAGCAGTTACACGTCTGAATTGTCTTTGTCCCCAGGTTAATTCACTAGCTTTTCTTTTTTTAGCAGTGTGAACTTCATGCATAGTGTGTTTTTTACAGTGAGGACAATAAGTTCTTTTTTCTTTTGGTATTTTCATATTTTCACCGTAATTAATAAATCATTGTAAATCTATCTATGAATTTATCTAAATCTAATATATGTATTAAAAAACTAGAGATTAAGACTGTATTGTAACGCATCAAGTCTACATACAGCAAAAATCCAAATTATATAAAATATAATTTTTTATTATCACAAATAGATACGATTTACATATCTATTTATTAAGTTATTTAAATTTAATGGAAAAATTAATGTAAAATTAGTTAAATTTTGACTTGACGACCTTTTCTATTTTTGAAAAATACTTTTGCATTTATCAAAGGCAAAGTTACCAAATCTTGAGGTCTGAATGGTCCATAAATTTTTTCATCAACACCCACAATAGGATTAATTTCATCAAAAACCAACATAGTAACAAGTTCTGTATCTTTAGCTAATTTCTTAGATTCCAAATCATAAAATTCATCTTGCTCATCAAAAGAATTAGGATTCTCTTCAATATTTTTTTCAGAATCTTTTTTAACTTGAGTTGGTTTAGGCTCAACTTTAGGTTTTGGAGGCTCTTTCTTTATCGGTTTTGCTCTAGCAATTTCATCTAGACGATTTAAAACTTCATCTTTAGGTTCATCATCCTGTTTTAAATCAACCACAGGGGGTTTTACATCATTAGGTTTCGGTACTAAAGTATTGGTTTGAGTTTCATTAGGTTCATCATCATCGGATAACTTTTCTAAAGAAATATTTCCTCTATGATTTTTTAAGGTATCTAATAAAGAAAAATAAAATTTTTCCTCTTCAGGAGTTAAATTAAGTGGAGTAGTATCTATTAAATCAAATTTAGGCTCTCCAGTAAATAGATGATAAGACCTGTGAATATTCACAACAGCAGCATCAGTGATTTTATGCTCTCTCCTTTCACAAATTTCCGTTGCAATAATTTGAGCTTCTTTAAGCATACCATGAATATTAGAAAATGGATCCCTAATTGCTTCTTTCCTTAACTCATCTAAATACTCATGAATTCTAGCATAAAAATCTTCATCTACACGAGCCAAAGTACTGTTATTACGTTCTTTTTTTTGAATTTTACGCAATTCTTGATAAAACTGATCCACTTAATACCATCTCTAAGTCATAATTTAAAATAAAAAAAGATAAACAGATGAAAAAGTTTATTCATCTGATTCTAATCTAGGAGCAAGCAAGAAACTGAGTTTACCATCACCAGTAACCATAGTAAGACTTAAACTTAATGGCATATCAGTACCTAAACTAATTTCAGCTTCCTCTGAAAATTTGTCTGCTTTAAGCATTTCTCTAATTTTATCCAATGAGAATAAAGCTTTTGCATGTTCTTGAATATTTTCACCATGAAGATATTTAACACTCGCATCCCCAAATTCACCATCTGCAGATGCTATAAAGTAATCTTCATCAACTTGTAATGCAATCTTATCTGAGAAAATATCAATATCATTAATACAATCTTTTAAAATTGAGAAACGTACTTTAAATTTAGTTGGATGATTAAGTTGAGGTGGAGCAGGACTATCATATTCCATATCAATTAATCTAATTTTGAAAGTTCTTGTAGCATCACCTTCGAAAGTAATAATGAAATTACCTTCATCTACAGACATTAAAACTCTATCTTGTGATTTAGCTCTCTTAAGAACTTTCATAAATTCATCTGTATCAATATTAATTTTTTCAGGAACATCACAAACATATTCATCAAATAAACTAGATTTAAGTTCTAAATGTACGAAAGTTATGTGACTACGGTCTAAGGCATCTAATCTCATGCCTTCACTATCAGTTTGAATTTGTACTTCATCAACAATGGATGAAATAGCATCAAAACTGCTTTTTAAGATATTAGAATCACTTAATTCTGCTTTAAACATAAATAATCCTCTAGTTAATAATGTAATTATATTTGTTTTTTATATATAATAAGTTTATCTTTTTTAATTGATTATTTATTACAGGCATGTTTCATGCTTGAAACATATTCTTTTAAAGCATTACCCACATTTTCACCATGCTCTTCAATTATCTTTACAATTGCACTGCCAACAATAACCCCATCTGCAATTTTAGAAATATCTTCTGCTTGTTGAGGTGTATTAATACCAAAACCAACAGCTAACGGCAAATCAGTTACCTCACGAATATCTGATAGAATAGCATTTAAATCTGTTTTTATTTCACTACGCATTCCAGTGACTCCTAAAGAAGATACAACATAAATAAATCCGGTTGCATCATTAGCAATCATTTTAATTCGCTCACTTGAAGTTGGAGCAATTAGTGAAATAACATCCACATCATTTTTAAGAGCAATATCCTTAATTTCGCCTTTTTCTTCATATGGTAAATCTGGAGAGATAATACCATCAACTCCTAATTCACCACATTTCTTAAAGAAATCTTCATAACCATAAAAGAAAACCGGATTGATATAAGTTAAAAATACCAATGGAATATCAGTTTTTTCACGAACTCTTCTAACAATATCAAAAACATCATCTGTTGTAGTATCATGTTTTAAAGCACGTACATTTGCATCCTGAATTACAATACCCTCAGCCATAGGATCAGAAAAGGGAATACCAATTTCAATTAAATCGCATCCTGCCTCTTCCATAGCTAATATATACTCAACAGTTTTATCTATTGTTGGATCTCCTGCAGTCAAAAAACCTATAAATGCAGTCCCATTTTTAAATGCATTAGATATCTTACTCATTTAATTCAACTCCCCTATATTCTGCAATTGATCTAACATCCTTATCCCCTCTTCCTGAAAGACAAACTATTATACTATCCTCATTATCCATTTGTGGAGCTATTTCCATAGCATGAGCAACAGCATGCGCACTTTCAATAGCTGGAATAATTCCTTCCATCTTTGATAAATATTCGAACGCCTCAACCGCTTCTTCATCAGTTATAGGAACATATTCAGCTCTACCAATATCTCTTAAATAAGCATGTTCCGGACCGACACCCGGATAATCAAGACCTGCAGAAACTGAATATACCTGTGCAATTTGACCAGAATTACTTTGATTAAATATTGATTTCATTCCATGGAAAATTCCGATTTTCCCATTAGTTAATGCCGCTGCATTATATGGTGTATCAATGCCTTTTCCACCTGCTTCACATCCGATTAATTTAACATCTTCATCATCAATAAAGTTATAAAAAGCACCCATTGCATTACTTCCACCACCAACACATGCAACAACAGCAGATGGAAGTTTTCCTTCTTTTTCTAATATTTGTTCACGTGCCTCAGAACTTATTACTGCTTGAAAATCACGAACTATCATTGGAAATGGATGTGGTCCCATAGTTGAACCTATTACATAATTGGTATCATGAACACGAGCAATCCAATCTCTGAATGCATCGTTTACTGCATCTTTCAATGTTTTAGTTCCAGATTTTACTGAATGAACTTTTGCTCCTAACAACTCCATCCTATACACGTTTAGAGCTTGCCTTTTAGTATCTAATTCACCCATAAACACTTCACATTCCATATCCAAAAGTGCTGCAGCAGTAGCAGTTGCTACACCATGCTGGCCAGCACCAGTCTCAGCAATGACTCTTGTTTTTCCCATTTTTTTAGCAAGCAAAACTTGACCTAAAACATTATTAATTTTATGAGCTCCAGTATGGTTTAAATCTTCACGTTTTAAATAAATTTTAGCTCCACCAAGATCTTTTGTCATTCTTTTAGCATAATATAATAAAGATGGACGTCCTGCATACTCTTTTAATAACATGTTGAGCTCTTCTACAAAATCAGAATCATTCATGTAATGATTGTATTGCTCTTCTAAATAAATCAATTCGTTCATTAATGTTTCAGATATGTACTGACCACCATATTCCCCATATCTTCCTTTACTCAATTTATAACCTCCATTATTTCCTTAATTTTAATTTCATCTTTAAATCCATTAGTTTCAAGACTAGAACTCAGGTCTATTGCATATGGATTAAATTCTTCTATCGCTTTTCTAACGTTTTTACTATTTAATCCACCAGCCAAGAAAAAGTCTTTTTTTAAATTGCTATTTATCCATCGCCACTCAAAGGTTTTTCCACTTCCTTTGCCACTATCCAGTAATAAATAATCTGCCAAGGATTTATCGTATCTCAATAAATCTGTATCCTGTGACATTTCAATAGCATTTATAATTTTTAACTCATGATTAGTTTTTTCTTTTAAATCAATTATATATTCTTCACTTTCATTACCGTGAAGCTGTGCAATTTCAATTATACCTTCGTTAAATAAATCCAATATCTCATCCTGAGACGCATTGACAAAAACACCGACTGAAGTTATATTAGAATTCAAATTACTTTTTAATTTTTTAGCTAAATCATATGAAATCTTTCTTTTTGAGTCTGCAAAAACAAAACCTATATAATCTGGAACATACTTATTTACAATTTCAATATCTTCCATCCGTTTAATTCCACAAATTTTGATTTTAACCATTTTTTAACTCCGAAATCATAGCCATCTTATCATTGCTTTTCATTAAAGTTTCACCTATTAAAACAGCATCAACATTATTTTCTTTTAATTTACTTATATCTTCTTTTGTTTTAATGCCACTTTCTGAAATAAATATAACATCACCACTTACACATCTACGTAGATTGATACTATTTTCGATATCTACAGTGAAATCTTTCAAGTTTCTATTGTTGACACCAATAATCTCCGCTCCAACAATCATCGCTTTTCTGATTTCATCACCATCATGAACCTCAACAATAGCTGAAAGTCCCAAATCATGTGCCAAGTCCAAATATTTCTTCAGTTGAACAATGTCCAATACAGAAACAATCAATAATATAGCTGAAGCACCTAATAATTTAGCTTCCCAAATCATATACTCATCAACAACAAAATCCTTTCTTAAAATAGGAATAGAAACATTTTGAGCAATTTCACTTAAGTAATCATCAGACCCCATGAAAAAGAAAGGTTCAGTTAAAACTGAAATTGCAGAAGCACCAGCCTGTTCATAATCTTTTGCAATAGTAATATAATCAAAATCTTCAGCTATTAATCCTTTAGAAGGAGATGCTTTTTTAACCTCAGCAATAATTGACATTCCATCCTCACTTAAAGCTTTTTTAAAAGGAAATTCATCAGTTACATCCATCAATGAAACATCTTTTTTGATTTCTTCAAGAGGAATTCTCTTCTTAGCATCTTCAACTCTTTTTTTAGTTTTCTCAACAATTTCATCCAACATAATAATCAGCTATTTGTAAATTCAATAAATTTTTCAAGTTGCTTTAACGCTTTTCCAGAATCAATAATTTCAGCTGCAAGGTCAACACCTTCCCTTAAAGATTCCACTTTACCTGCAACATATAATCCTGCAGCAGAATTTAAGAGAACAACATTTCTTCTTGGCCCTTTCTCACCTTTCAATATGGACAAAGTAATTTCAGCATTTTTACGAGCATCACCACCAACAAGATCCTCTTTTGATGCTAATTCCATACCAAAATATTCTGGTGAAATCTCATATGACATTGTTTTACCATCCTTAAGCTCACATACAAATGTCTTATCACTTGTTGAAATTTCATCCATTCCATCCATCCCATAAACGGACATCGCAGATGAAACACCTAAATTTTTTAATACCTCCATCAAAGGTTCAACAAGTTCCTTTTCATAAACACCCAATACTTGCATTGTAGCCCCAGCAGGATTTGTTAAAGGGCCTAAAATATTGAATATTGTCCTAATTGAAAGTTCCTTTCGAACATTAGCTACATATTTCATCGATAAATGATAATTTTGGGCAAATAAGAAACATAAATTTATTTTTTCCAAGCATTTTATACTTTTTTCAGGTTCAATGTGAATGTTTACTCCTAATTGTTCTAAAACATCTGCAGCCCCACATTTACTGGAAGCTGATCGGTTTCCATGTTTTGCAACAGGGACTCCTGCCGCAGATATGACAATTGATGAAGTAGTAGATATATTGAAAGTATTTGAACCATCACCACCAGTACCAACAATCTCTAAAACTTCCTTATCATTTAATAACCTTACACAATGAGCCCTCATAGCTTCAGCAGAAGCAGTAATCTCATCTATTGTTTCTCCTTTCATAGACATAGCAGTTAAGTAAGCACTCATCTGAACTTCACTTGCCTCACCACTCATAATCTCATCCATGGTTTGATATGCTTCACTATAAGTTAAATCTTGATTTTTGTATACTTTTAGAATAGCTTCTTTAATCATAATATTCCCCTTTTCACTTTTTCTAAAAAATTTCGTATAATATTTAAACCATCTGGTGTTAATATTGATTCTGGGTGAAATTGAAACCCATAAACATTGAACTCTTTATGTTTAATCGCCATGACCTCACCATCATCTTTAGCTTTTGAAATAATTTCTAAGCAATCTGGAAGAGTATTCTCCAGCAAACTTAAAGAATGATATCTCCCAACAGTTATTTCACCTGGCAATCCTTTAAATATAAAATCATAATCCAGAGCAATTTTTGAAGACTTTCCATGCATTAGTCTCTTAGCATGAGATACCTTTCCTCCAAATGCAGCACAAATTACTTGATGACCTAAACAAACACCAATAATCGGTATTTTATCATAAAACTCATTAACTACATCAATGCAAATTCCTGCATCTTCAGGTTTCCCAGGACCTGGAGATAAAATAATTGCATCCGGATTTAAACTTTCAATCTCTTCAAGCGTTATTTTATTATTTCTATAAACTTGAATATCCTCATCAACTTCCCCTATTAATTGATATAAATTATACGAGAAACTATCATAGTTATCAATTAAAAGAATCATGAAATTCCCCCATCAGCAATTTTTAAAGCATTGATTACAGCAGCTGCTTTGTTTAAACATTCATCGAATTCCTTGTCTGGAACACTATCTGCAACAATTCCTGCTCCTGAACGAATGAAAACTTTATTATTACGAGCAAATGCAATTCTAATTGATATGCAAGTGTCAATATTTCCACTTAAATCCACATATCCAATAGCTCCACCATATATTCCCCTTTTATTGTCCTCAAGCTCATTAATTATTTCGCAAGCTCTTAATTTTGGAGCACCAGACAATGTTCCTGCAGGAAGAATAGAATCAATAGCTGAAAGTGAATCCAAGTCACTTCTTAATGTTCCGCTAACAGTCGATCCTATATGCATCACATGCGAGAATTTCTCAATAGATAAATATTTATCAACACTTACAGAGCCTATTTCTGATATTTTCCCAATGTCATTACGGCCTAAATCAACTAGCATATTATGCTCAGCCAACTCTTTTTCATCTGTAAGTAATTCCTCTTCAAGCATTAAATCCTCCTTTTCAGTTCTCCCACGAGGCCTTGTTCCTGCAAGTGGAAATGTATATAATTTATCATCCGTTAGTTTAACTAATGTTTCCGGTGAAGCACCAGCTATTTCAATATCATTACTTGAGAAATAAAACATGTAAGGGGAAGGATTAGTCGTTCTTAAGACCCTATATGTATCAAATAAGCTTCCAGAAATATCCGCTTCAATCCTATTTGATAAAACAACTTGAAAGATGTCACCTTCATAAATATAATTTTTAGCTTTTTTAACCATTTCACAATATTTTTCACGTGAAAAAACTGGTTCAAATTCTGATTTTAAGTTAAGTGGTTGTATTTTAACTTTTTTACCAGTTTTAATCAAATTTGCTATACTTTTTAATTCTTCACATGCTTTATTATAATTGTTTTCCAACTCATCAGTTTTCATGTTGATTATGATAATAATCTTTTGCTTGAAGTTATCAAATGCAATAACCTTATCAAACAACATTAAATCAATATCTTTGAATTGATCTTGATTTTTCGCATCTAAATTAAGAGAAGGCTCGCAATATTTAATGTAATCGTATGCAAAATATCCAACGAATCCGCCTGTAAATGTAGGTAAATATTCAAGCTTTGGAGATTTATTTTTTCTAACCAAATCTTTTATAACCTCACCTGGAGAATCACTCTCAATTATTATTTCATCATCATTCAGCTCATTGAAATCCTTATCTCCCCTAATATGTACAATGCCATCCTGACATGTAACTTCTAAAAGTGGATTAAATCCTAAAAAACTGTATCTTCCCCATTTCTTTGAATCTTCAACACTTTCCAACATGTAAGTATGATTACTAATTCCCTTTAAAATTCTTAAAACTTCTATAGGAGTGGCAATATCTGAAAATAATTCATAAGATATTGGAATCCTCTTATATTCTTTATTTTTTCCTATTTCTTTTACTTCTTCTAAACTTGGGGAAAACATAGTATCACTTATATTTCATTCTCATAATACATTATATATAATGTACTATTTAAATCCTTGTTGTAATAAAATGTACATTATATTATACATTGAAAAAAAATTAATTCATTTTGTCCTGTTCTTGGCTAAATTGAATTACAATTTTTTTGATTTCCCTGCTTTCCAAATATGGAAGTTTCTCTGTGATTTCTTTTTCTAAATCACGATTTAGTTGAAGTCTTTTTTGAGAGTATTCCTCCCCTTCAAAATCTTTGCGACATTGTTTATTAAGATTTGAATATTTAGTAATCAATGGTTGAAGAATAGACCCGATGTCTTTTTCTAATTGATCGTTTTTAATTTTTTGTTCTTTAATTCCAGCTACAAAACCTAGGACAGTTATGAAAAATCCTAAAACAGTTACAGTCAATGCTGGAACAAAAAATTTATCATTATCTATAAAGAATATTGTAAGAAAAATTCCAACAAATATTAAAAAAATACCTATTTTTTTTAAATCCATATTAAAACTCCTTAAAATATTCTATAATTTATTAATATTTAATATATTCCATTGCTCTTTAATTTGAATTAGGATTACAATAGCTGAAATGATTGCTAAAATTGACATTATTAACATTACAACATGATTTGTAAATAAAACTTTGCCCACATCAATGATAACAATGCTCTCAGCAATAAAATTATTTAAAAAGTGTGCAAAAATCGGAACTAAAATATTATCCGTTTTTAAATACAAAATAGCCATGCAAATAGCAAAAATAAAAGCAGATGTAATACTTCCAAAGCCATGTAAGAATGCAAATAAAATAGATGAAATCACTATTGAAAAAGCCATTGGCAGAAGTAAATTTAACCTATTTAACAACACACCCCTAAAAATCAATTCTTCTGAAACTGGTGAAATAAAAACTACCATTATAAATCCATAAAAAGCAAACAAAGAATTATTAACCAGTACTGAAGACCTGACAAATGAATTTAAAGCTGGATAAACTCCTAGAATAAAGTTTGACAAATAAAGCAAACCATAAGATATAAAAATATTCAGGATTACAACAGTTAAAATATCTTTTAACGATTGCATTGTAAAGACTTTTAGAAAATCCTGCCTAAAACTTGAAAAAGAACTTTTAAGCTTAAAAATGAAGTAACAAATCACAGAAACATAAATTAAACTAGAATTAAACTTAAATAAATTTAATGAAGCTAACAAAGATTCAATGATAAAAATTAAAAGAATAAAAATTGATAAGTCCCTCAAGGAAATAAGTTTAAGTTTTTCGTTAAATGAAGACATATTATCAAGATGAAATTTTCAAAGTAACTAGTTTAAATTTATTTTATATAAAATTTTCTTAGCAAACTCTATTATTTGCTTCCAAATATGTTACCTGCTTAAACACGATTAACAAATATTGATTATTCTAAATAAAACATATAAATGTTTTGTAACAATACCTAAATTATAATAGTATTAAAGTAGAATATTATATTGTTATTCATAATTATGTGAGATGATAAAATGGCTATACATCCTATTGAATTTAGATATGGGACTCCTGAAATGAAAAAAATTTGGGAAGAAGAAAATAAATTACAAAAAATGTTAGATGTTGAATCAGCATTAGCTCAAGCTGAAGGTAAACTTGGAATTATACCTCAGGAAGTAGCTGATGAAATTTCAGCAAAAGCTAACACAAAATACGTTAAATTAGCAAGAATGAAAGAAATTGAAGCAGCAACTAATCATGATATCGCAGCATTATCCAAATCAATTACAGAAGTTTGTGAAAATGGTGCTGGAGAATATGTGCACTTTGGAGCAACCTCTAATGATATTGTTGACAGTTCAAATTCATTATTAATCAAAGATTCAATTACTGTATTGAAAGAAAAATTAGAAAGACTAACTAAAATCATGCTAGATTTAGCAAGTGAACACAAAATGAAAGTATGTATTGGACGTACTCACGGCCAACATGCTTTACCAACAACTTACGGAATGAAATTTGCTTTATGGGCTGATGAACTCCATAGACAATACGATAGATTAGAACATGCTGAATCAAATGTATGTGTTGGAATGATGGACGGTGCAGTAGGTACCACTGCAGCATTAGGCGAACAAGGTTGGGAAATCCATAAAACTGTTGCAGAAATCTTAGGTTTACCTGCAGCAACCATTACTAACCAAGTTGTTCAAAGAGACAATCATGTTGAATTTATTAGCGTATTAGCCAATATTGCAAGTACTTTAGATAAAATAGGACTTGAAATAAGAAGCTTACAAAGAACTGAAATTATGGAATTAGGAGAATACTTCGACCCTGAAAAACAAGTGGGAAGTAGTACTATGCCTCATAAAATGAATCCTATTACTGCTGAAAGAATTTGTGGTGTTGCAAGAATCGTTAAATCCTATGTAAATGCAGCATTAGATAACAACCCTCTTTGGCACGAAAGAGATTTAACCAATTCTTCTTGTGAAAGAATAATGTTCCCAGAAAGTTGTATTTTAACCGACTACATTTTAAACTTAACAATTAAATTAATGAGCAATCTAGTATTCTACGATGAAAACATCGAAAGAAACTTAAACTTCACTCATGGTTTAATTATGGCTGAAAGATTAATGGCAGAACTTACCCGTGCAGGAATGGGAAAACAAACTGCTTACGGAATTGTAAGAAAAAATGCTATTAAAGCTAATAAAGAAAAATTATTACTTGGTGAATTAATTTTAGAAGACGAAGAAGTTAAAAAATACTTAACTCAAGAAGATGTCGATAAAATAATAGATCCACACACATATACCGGATCAATACCTACCATTATTGATGAATTAATTGAAAAATCACAAGAATGGTTTTAAAATTAAAAAAATAGAATTAATTGATTTAAATCAATTAATTCTAATTATTACTTTTTCTTTTTATTTCAGGAACATATCTCTTAAGCATTAATGAAAGAGATATGACTGTTACAGAACTCATTGCCATTGCAAGACCAGCTAATGCAGGCTCAAATGTTATACCAAATGCAGGATATAAGACTCCCGCCGCAATAGGAATCAATACTGAATTGTATGCGAATGCCCAAAATATATTTTCCTTGATTCTACGCATTACTTTTTTAGAGAACTGAATAGCTGCAACAACATTTTCTAAGTCCCCCTCCATAACAACAATATCACCACTTTCCATAGCAATATCAGTCCCATTACCCATAGCTACACCGATATCTGCTTGTGTAAGTGCAGGAGCATCGTTAATACCATCTCCAACAAATAAAACTTTTTTAGTATTATTTGCTTGAACTTCTTTAATAATTTCTAATTTGTTTTCAGGTAGAACACTTGCCCTTATATTATCAATTCCAACTTCACGAGCTACATTTAATGCAGTAGATTCATTATCTCCAGTTAACATATAAGTTTCAATACCCATATTATGCAGTTCATCAATTGTTCTTTTAGATGTTGTTTTAATCTTATCAGACAAACTTAAGAAACCTTTAACAGTTTTTTCCTCAGCCAAAAATATAATTGTTTTAGATAACTCCTCAAGTTCATGATACCTATCAATTAATTCAGATGAAACTTCAACATTTTCCATTTCCATCAATGCCAAATTACCTGCAAGAACTTCTTTAGAATTGAGTTCTGATTTTAGACCTTTACCTGTTATATTTTCAAAACTGGAAGTCTGATCCAATTCAATATTCATTTCCTTTGATTTATTTACAATCGCCTTAGCAATAGGATGAGTTGAATTTTGCTCAACACTTGCTGCAAGTTTAATTAACTCCCCATCTGAACAGCCATAAGCAATAATATCATCAACTTCGGGTCTTCCTTCTGTTATGGTACCTGTTTTATCAAATGCAGCAACATCAATTTGGCCAGCATTTTCTAAAGTATCTCCATTTTTAATTAGAATTCCATATTCTGCAGCCCTACCAACACCTACAGTGACTGCTGTTGGAGTCGCAAGCCCTAAAGCACATGGACATGCCACTACCAAAATAGAAATCAAGCAGGTTAATGAGAAAAGCAATGTTGCTCCAAGCAAATAATACCAGATTAAGAATACAACAATAGCTATTGTTAAAATAACTGGAATGAAATAAGATACAATTGTATTAGCAAATTTTTGAACTGGAGGCCTTGAAGATTGTGCCTTCTCAACTAAACGAATAATATTTGAAAGTACTGTTTCTTTTCCAATTTTTTTAGCTTTAATCTGCAAGACACCATCCTGATTAATAGTTCCAGCAAAAACTTCTTCACCCTCTCTTTTTACTTTAGGGATTGGTTCACCATTAATCATAGATTCATCCACATAAGATTCCCCTCCAACGACATCACCATCGACAGGAATCTTTTCACCAGGTTTTACAAGTAACAAATCATCCAATATAATATCTTCAATAGCTACTTCCTTTTGAGATTTTATTTCACCATTTTCATCAACTTCGATTGCTGTTGCAACAGTCGGCTGAAGACCAATTAATTCACGAATTGAATCAGAAGTTCTTTTCTTAGCTCTTGCTTCCAAGTATCTTCCAATCATTAAAAATGAAGGAAGCATTACAGCAGAATCATAAAACATGAAAGTATGATCTAAAATAATACCAAAAGTTCCAAAAATACTTGAAACATAAGCAACCATAATACCCATTGAATACATTACATCCATATTTAAGTTTTTATGACTTAATCCATTCCATCCCGCTTTTAGAATAGGTAATGAAATGTATATAAACGGTGCAATACTTACAATCAATGAAAGTAAACCCATTGAAGAAATATGAACACCATTAGAATGATTAAAACCTTCAATAAGACCCATTAAAGGATCCCATCCACTAAACATTAAAATCATCAGAATAACAGAAAATATTAAACCAATAACAATTCTAGTAAGTTTATCTTTTAAATCCTTTTGATAAATAGCCTCATCATCTATTTCTGTTTGACCTTCAATACCTAAAAGCTCAAAACCTAAAGATTCAATTACCTTTTCTATTTCATCCATGTCTACTTTTGAAGAATCATATCTTATTTTAGCAGACTGAGAAGTTAAATCTGTTTTAACATCAAAAATTCCATCTAATCTGATTAAAAAATTCTCAACATTCATTGTACATGATGCACAATGCATACCCTGAATTCTTAGAGTCATTTCATCAGAATGCAATTCAAACCCTAAATTTTTGACTAATCTTTCAATTTCTTCATAAGAAATTTTTTTAGGATTAACAGTTATATGGAGTTTATTAGCAGCTAAATCAGCATCAACTTCTTCTACACCATCTATTTTTTTAAAAGTTTTATTAACACTTAAAACACAGGATGCACAGTGCATTCCTTCTATTGGCAAGTCCATACTTTTGAGTTTTGCCATATTATCACACTCTCATCATCATTGTTATAACTAATATTAATTTAAATATTATTAATATTTATTCCAAAAAATAATTTATGATAATATATGCAAATCCCCTCTCTAAAAGATATCATAACTAAGTCTGGATTTTAAGAAAAGAAAATGAATAACTATAGCATAATCAGTTTTTCACTATAATACCATCTTGGATTACTTTTAAAATATTATCATTATTACTTAAAATAGAAACATCCTCTAAAGGATTTGAATTAACTAAAATTAAATCTGCAATGAAATTTTTTTTAATTTCACCTAAATTATCATAACCTAAAAATTCGGCTGCCTTAACAGTTCCACTGGCCATTGCCTCCGAATTACTCATTCCAATCTTAGTCAAATGGATTAATTCTTCTAAATTATGTCCATGAGGAATAACTCCACTATCAGTACCCATTAAAATATTCACACCTTGTTCATATGCAACAGAAATGTTTTCCTTGTGAACTTCAACTATCTCTTTTAATTTAGCTGTTTTTTCAGTTGCATAATTATCCCATGCCGGAAATCCATTTTCATATAAAAATTGGTGAACCAAAAGGGTTGGAACTAAATCCACATTATTTTTTACCATTTTCAAAGAAGTCTTTTTATCAATGAATGTTCCATGTTCAATGGATGAAAAACCAGCATCAATACAATTATTCATTCCTTTTAAACTATGACAATGAGCTGAAACCTTCATATTACTTGTTTTAGCTTCATTTACTATAGCTTTAAGTTCTTTTTTATTAAATTGAGGAAAATCAGGTAAATTATTAGTTGTTAAAACTCCACCACTACACATCACCTTTATGAAATCCGCACCTGCTCTTTTTACTTCACGAGTCTTTTTTAGGACTTCATCCACACCATCACATCTTCCTTTAGGTAATCCAGGATACATTATCTCCATATCCCAACCAGACGGTAAAAATAAATCGAAATGCCCACCAGTCATTACAAGAGGCACAACAGATAAATGAACTTTAGGTGCTATGAATAATTTCCTCTGCTGGGCTAACTTAAAACTTAAATCAGCTGCTCCACAATCCCTAATTGTTGTAACCCCAGCATTAATTGTTTGTAATGAATGAGGAACAGCATTATAAAAATGAATTCCCAAAGGATTTACCATATTTTCTTCTTTATAAAATCCCTTTGCAAATATATGAGTATGACAGTCAATAAACCCTGGGAGTAAATAATTATCATTCCCCTCAATCACATTCACACTATTTTTTGTGGATATTTTAGATGAAGAAATCTCTTTGATCAAATTACCTTCAATCAAAACATTTTGATGAGTTTTTACATCATTTTGAGGATTAATAACATTTACATTTTTAATTAAAGTTTGCATATGTTCACTTATAATATTTCAATAGTTCCATTGTCTCCATCAACTTTAACTAAGGTTCCATTTGTTAACTCTTTAGTTTGACTAGGTGAATCGACCATTGGAATATCAGACATGATGGCACCAGTTGCTATAATCGGCTCTGCATTAAGACAAATAATAGCATTTGGAGCAGTATTATTTTTCATCATTTGGAAAATAACATAAGAACCAACAGTAGAACCTTTACCTCCAGGAATGAATAACACCTTATCTTTAATACATTCTCCTTTCAATTCATGAGTAGGGTCAATTATTACACCAGTTTTAGGATCAACACCACCAAGAAAACTAATAGGTTCAGATGAAACAATTAACTCTCCTTTTCCTTTTCCCTTTGCAATATTTCTACATTCAATCATACAAATCACCTAAATAACATCTTTTTTCATTATTTCTCTTAAAACAGCAGTAGCATATGAACCTTTATCAATTGAAAATTCACATAAAACACCCTCATCAGTCGGAATAGCTGATGCATCCCATACCTGAAATCTCATAGACCTCCTAAGTCCATGGCTTCCTAAACGTGGCATTTTTGGAACTTCAAAATTGGCTTTTGTAATATTATAATTTGTTAAAATGTCCTCTTCCATTTGTCCGACAGTCCCTCCTGCAAAAGGAACTTTTGTGCCATATAACGGACAAGTTGGACTAGCTTCAAAATTATCAATCAATTCTTGGAACTCTTCAGGAGTTTTATCACGAACAATGTGCTCTTCCTTGTCAATTATAATATCTCCTTCAATATATTTGTTCATTCCCATTTCTACTCTTTTACTTACAGCTTCATTAAATAAGTAAGACTGATAAGCATGGACAAACATCCTTTGAAGAGGCTTTGGAAGAGCGTGTAATGCATTCATATATGATTTATCAGTTAATTCACCTTTCTTAGAATCTCTAATTAATTCTTTTATCATCATTTTTTCATAACGCATTCCTTTGCCCATTAAATTAAGGGATTCTTCAAGGTTTCCGTCGTCAAATGCTTGTCTTGCAGCATAATTCTCATTAGATTCATCATCTTGAGGATTACCAATGTAAACATTAACTGCTTTTTCTAGATTATTTTCAACAAGAGCTTCTCCAACCAAATGAGTTATTGTTCTAGGTTTTCCAAACCTTTGCCATCCAAAATAATTAGGAACACCAGTTTTTTGAAGGTTTTCTAATACTTCATTTGCAACATCTGCACTTTTTTCAATGTCGTCCAAGTCTTTAACAAGAATTCTAAATTTGTTTCCTCTAAGTTGACCCATTCTAAGTTTTTTACGACCACGAACAATCTTTAAAAAATCAGTTTTATAAATATCCAAATTTTCAACCTGTTTAAGCTGCTCATCTGAATCCATATTCGCAATACAAATCCATTGACGGGTAATTGCTTTTTTATCCTTCATTCCAGCAAAACCCATTCTTTTTCTTGAAATATGCAAATCACGAGCAATATCCAAAACAACATCAAGTGTGGTCCGTCCTAACTTCTCAATCCACACATAAACATTAGGGCCCTCGCCTTCAGGAATGATTTCAGGAATTTCTTCAACATAAAAATCTTCATATTGGTTTCTAATTGTTCCACCAATACCCTTTTGAGCTGTAACATAAGTATTAGCATTTAACATAATAATCACGGAAAATAATAGTGCCCTGGCCGGGATTTGAACCCGGGGAATGGGATCCGCAGTCCCATGTGTTATCCAAACTACACCACCAGGGCAAATAAAATAAGATAACATATAATTTTATGATTTTAATAGTATTTAAATACTTACCTAAAAATGACTATTATAACTTATAATTTCTTAAAAATTTAATAATTCCACCCATAAAATTAACTATAAAAATTGAAGTTATTAATTGAAAACCATCATTCATTCTCTATTCACCATACCGACAAAGTATATGAATATTCATCATAATTTCTTGTTACTGTTGAAACTTTAGTAGCTTTCGAATAGTCACCAGATGAAGACAATATCTTTTCATCTAAAACATTATTTTCACTAAATCTATAATTCGTAAGATTAAAACTCGCAAATCTATTTTTACAAATTTCTGAAACTTCCCTAATAGACTCTTTTGAATTCTCATCATCTTTTAAGATTTTGGAAATATCTCCAAGAAAAGTTCCATCCGTAAAGTTTACTTTTCCACTTAGAATTTCCATAATGTCTTGAGCTGTTCTGATTTCACGAGAATCATAAGAATAATCAGGACTTTGAATAGAAATTACAGTATTTACTACTAAAAACACCATTAAAATTAAAATCACTGCTAAAACAGCATCAATTATATAAAAATATCCTCTTTCATCTAACATGAAAGAAAGTAGAATTTTAAAATATTAAAAAAATAGTAAAGTGTGCAAAAATTAATTTGCACGAATGTGATTAATCACTTTTTCTTTTTTAGCAATAGCTGCATCAGAAGCCATTTGAACTTTTTCCTTCATTTCTTCAAAGTCTTCAGGAGTTGTTTCACCAACCAGTTTTTTAATTTTGGTGTAAGCTGCTTCTCTAAACAATGGAACAAGTTTTTCCTCAGAAGAATCTTCCTTAATTAAGATTGGCTCACCAGATGTATTAACTTCCCCAATTTCAGATATAGCAACATCATATTTCCCAACAGCCTTTTTAATGTCACCAACGATTTCAGGAGGTGCAATTAACATTAATGAATCTGTTGAAACTCCTAATGGATCAATATTTAATGTTTCAAGCATATTTAATACATTTGGAGCAACCATTTGCCTAATTTCTTTTTCATAAAACTCCAATCCAACACCAGTTGTATTAGATATCTCATGAGCATCCCCTCTAAGACCACCATTGGTTACATCAGTCATAGCATGAATGTCTTTTACAAGATCTGCTTCAAATAATGCGTGAGAAGCTTGAACAAAGTTTACATTCATAGTATCCCATACAACATCAAAGAAACCATTATACAATGCAGTGGTTGTAATTGTTCCACCACCAGAACCTTCAGTTAAAAGAATCACATCCCCATCAGTTGCTCCTTTTCTTGCTGTAGGAGGGTAATTTGATACACCAACACTTCCAACTGCTGAAACAAATCTGTCACCTAAAACCATATCTCCACCAACACGTAAAGTACTTCCAGCAACGATTGGGACATCAACAAGTTCTGAAACTGCCGCAACACCTGCTGTAAAATCAAAGATTTTAGCTACATCCCCATCATCTGCCAAGTGAACATCACTCAATATAGCAACCGGGTCTGCTCCCATTACACAAACATCCCTAAGGGTCGCTCTAGTTACATGAAAACCTCCTAAAAATGGATATTCACTTAAACGTGAGTGAATTCCATCAACAGCTGTTGTAATATACACTTCATCATTATTTGCTTTTGCTTTAACAACCCCACCATCGTCTTGCTCTGATGGATTTACCAATGATGCAGTATTTGTCGAAGATACAATTTCTGCGATTTTTCTGTGAACAAAGAAATCACCTGCTCCACGAGATCCAACTCCCATTTCGCCCATTAAAACATTAGCTTTATTAACATTAGCTATTTCTTTTAAAAACTCATCGTCACTTTCTTGTAATTTAAGAGTTGTTGAAACTTCATCAATGACTGCTTTTGCCATTTCAACAGAGTTTTCTTCTGAAATTTTTTTATATTCTTTAATTCTTACAGCTAAAATCTCTGCTAAATCATCATAATCATAATCATCAATTCTAGCCCTTACAAATCCTTCAATATCCATATTATAACTCCAAATTAGTAAAATTCTTTAAAATCTTAAGTCCTGCTACACCACTTTTTTCTGGATGGAACTGTGTTGAAAATAAGTTATTTTGACTTAAACTAGCTACAACTTCTCCACCATAATCACAAACTCCGGCAATGATGCTTTCATCATCCGGAACAACATGGTATGAATGCACAAAATAGAAATATTCCCCATCGACTCCTTCTAAAATAGGTGAATTATTACACACTTTTAAATTATTCCAACCCATATGAGGTATTTTTATATCTCCAGACAACATTTCAGCATTTCCTTTGAATAAATCAAGGCCTTTAACACCAACTGCCTCTTCACTTGAACTCATTAAAACTTGCTGACCAAGACAAACCCCTAAAAATGGCTTATCATCTTCAACATGTTCATGAATTACATCTTCAAACGGTTCTAAATTTTCCATTGCACTTCCAAATGCTCCTACACCAGGTAAAACAAGATAATCACTGCTAGCAATTACTTCCTTATCATCTGTAATTTGAAAATCCGCACCAATTTTTCTAAATCCATTTGAGATGCTTTTCAAATTTCCGCTTTTATAATCAATAATTGTTATCATTCATTTAACCATCCAATAGCTGATCTAATCATGCCTCCAAAGTCTGAAAATACTATCTCCTCAGTACCAAGAGTTTTTGAATGAGCATCAAGCTCAGCAACAACATGAGTATAACCCAAATCTCTTAAAGGTTCCACTAAACGAGGACCATCAGTTATTGCAACTGATTCAACATCAAAGTCTTCAATTGGAAAAGCATGTGGAACACCAAATACAACAATCAAGTCTAAATCCTTATCTTCCAAGTACTCAGCAGCAACATTTGCAGTGATAGGATATTCGTCAAGCCCACCAGTAATATAGTCAATATTCATTGACAGTTCATTACTAATATTTCTCGCATGACCTTTGATTCTTTCAAGTCCAATATTCTCATCAAGATTTGCTACAATAATCGGTTTATTGTTAGGATTTATTTCATTATAATCAAAATTGATAATATCTGCAAACAAATAAGATGTTTCTTTTTTAGCATTGTGTACAAATGCTACTTTTTTACCATCTTTAATAGCTTGAACTACAATTTTAGCAACATTTTCTTTTGAATCACCAAAATTAGGCTTAATGTATTTACCTTGTGCCATTCCACGTGTTTTTTCAACTTCAGTTGCTTTTTCAAGCATCTCAATTTGCCTATCTGCTTCATCTTGCGGTATAACACCACACTCTACTGCTGATTCTAAAACCATAATAGCACCAACGGTATTATCACCTTCACCAGATCCTCCATGAGACTCTACAGGTATTACCGTACAAGGCAAATCAACATTAGTAATGGCCTCTTTTAAATCTTCACCAATAATCATACTTGCACAAGTACCTACAACACCCATTAATTTCGGATTGAACATATCATAAGCTTCTTTTAAAGTTTCTTCCAACTTTTCGCCAGCTCCTAAAATAAAATCATTTTCAGCCATTGCAGTTGTTAAGACTCTTACACCATCACTTTCTAAAAGTCTTCCAGTTCTAAAACAACAACCATTTGGCCCGTGCATAATAATAACATCAACATTCATATCCCTTAAAGTGTAAAGAGATGCTGCAATTGGACTTGGTCTTGGATGCATATTTTTTCACCTAACTAATTTAATAAATAATTAT
>NZ_JBNMGD010000032.1:0-16532 GCF_050872065.1 Methanobrevibacter sp. | reverse complement strand
TTTAATAAATAATTATTTTAAATTCTTAATTTATATATTTATACAATTATTAAAGGAGATTAAATTATGAAATTAGATAAAAAAAAATTAGAGGAAAAAATTAGAAAATACAGAGATTCTAAAAGTTGCTCTGAATCAACATTAATGGGCCTTTGTGAAACTGCTGAATATCCCATAAGTGAAGCAGAAATGTGTAAAATAGCTTGTGGATTTGCAGGAGGAATAGGTGGAACATTTGATGAAGGAACATGTGGTGCTGTAACTGGTGCCTTAATTGCAAATGGATTAATTTTAGACAACCCTGATAAGATTAAAGAAAATGCAAAAGAGATTTTTAATTCATTTAAAGATGAATATGGAAGCGTGTGCTGTGGTACAATAACAGATAACGGGAAAGATAAATCCCCATGTGTTGATTGTTGCGTATTCATTGCAAATAAAGTTGCAGATTTATGGGATGAATAATCTCAACTTTTTAATAATTTTAAACTAAACAAACATTTTAAAAGTTCTTATTTTAAATTAAAACATGAAAACTCAACAATACAACCAATAGAATAACATTTAAAACTGTAAATATTGCCAAATATTTCATTTTAAATCCATCATACTCACGAACAATAATTTTATAAGAAATAATATTTGCCATAGATGCAACGAGAGTTCCAAAGCCACCAATATTAATTCCAACAATAATTGCTTCATAATTAGTACTAAAACCACTAAGAAGAATTGCTGCTGGAACATTAGAAATTACCTGAGATGCAATCACACCACCTAAAACTTCATTTCCCACAATCCATTTTGTAAATAATAAATTGAAAAAAGAGATATTTTCCAAATTACCAATTAAAATGAACAATGCAATGAATGTTAAAAGTAAATAATAATCAACACCAAATAAAATCCTCTTAAAGAAATTTTTCCTTACAACTTCAGCTTTATCCATTTTGAGTAAAGTAATGTTGTCCTTTGGAACCAACAATAACAATACTACTAAAAATACTACAGATACAATGATATACGGCAATAATAATGATAAAAATGATGCAAATGGAATATTAAAAATAGTATACATCACAATATTGTGAGGAGCCCCAATAGGAAGAATCATACATCCAACATTGGCAGCAATAGTCTGTAAACTAACAGTCCATATTATCAAATCAGCACGATTAACCTTTTTTAATGCCAACATAGAAAATGGTACAAATATAATTAATGAAACATCATTTGTAATAAATATAGAACTAAAAAAACAAATAAAAACCAGTATAAAAACAAGCCCACGAGTATTTCCAACTTTAGTCAATAACTTACGAACCAATATTTCAAAAACAGACAAGTTCTTAAGAATCTCTACAATAACCATTATTATAAAAAGTAAGATTATTGTGTTCCAATTAATATAATTTAAGTAATCAATACTTGGTTTAACAAAAAAACAAGATACAATAGCTAATATTAAAGATATAGAAAATACAATTTCCTTTTTAAAAAAAATAAAACTCTTATCTACAATATTAACCATAATATGCCCACTATTACTCTGCATCCTCATCTAAAGTTTCCAAAAGAAAACTTACAGGCCTAAAACCATCATTACAGGATATCATTGCGGATTTTTTATTTTTCATCCAACCATCATAAAAATCACTAGCACCACAAGATAATGCCAATACGAAAGGTGAAAGACTTTCCCACGCACTGTCACAGAAATTATCTGGTTTTAACCATCCGTTTGCAATAAATACTTGACCCTCTTCTACATCACATTCATGCTCCAGTGGGTTTTCATATTTCTCGATTAAATCATTATGCCTGACTTTTCTCATGACCGTAATTCTTACTTTTTTCATAATATCCTCAAATCCTATTTACTACCATTAATGATATTCACATTTACAAAAATCTTTTAAATTTTTTTTAAAAAATAATACTATTAAACTTATCAGAATTAAATTTCAAGTCAAACTAACTATTACTCACAGCTATTAATTAAAATAAAGAATTTCTTATGGAAAATAAAAAAGAATATACTTAAAAATAATAAAAAGGAGGAATTAACCTCTTGTTACGATGCTAATAATATCTCCATCTTTTAACTCATAATCACTAGCTACACGCATGTTTTTTCTTGCATCAACAGCATGCATGAATTTATCACCAATATCAGTGTGTACAATATAAGCTAATTCACGAGGAGTTGCACCATTTGGAACTAAAAACCCATCTGGCAAAACATTACCTTTTTGATCTGTGTATTTATGTTCATCTTGAACAGGATAAACAACAATCCTATCAAGTAATTCAAAAATACCATAATTTAATGCATCTTGAACACCAGTACTTCCATATTTATCTAAAATATTAGTTTGAATATATTCTAATGCTTTAAGTTGATTCGGATTTAGTTTATCAGATTCTAAAATTTCAAAATGATCATCACCTGAAATATATGAAATCAAACCTGCTTCTGATGCTTTTACAAGTGCAATTTCAGATTCTGCTGAAGTTGGAATTACATATGGATATTTTTCCTTTATTCTTTCAATGTTAGCAGCTGAAGTTGGTAAATCTGCTTTATTTGCAATAACCATCATTGGCTTAGCTATTTTTAAGATATTTCTTGTCAACTCAATTAAATCTTCTTCTTCCCATTTGTTGTAATCTGGTTCAACATTCCTTTTAGCTTCAATAATATCTTCAATAGTTATTCCAGTACCAGATAATTGATCAAATAATACTTTTGAAATATCTAAATGTTCAGCACCAACTTTTCTTATAAGTCTTACCCAATTTTTTGATAAAATTCCATACATCCACATTACAATTTCTTCTTCTAAAAACTGGATATCTTCTAATGGATCATGGCTTCCCGGATCAACCGGATTTCCTTCAATATCAGTTGAACCTGAAGCATCAATAACATGAATAAAAACTTTAGCTTGCATTAAATCATCTAAAAATTTGTTACCTAATCCTTTTCCTTCATGTGCTCCCGGAACGAGACCAGCAACATCTATTAATTCAATTGGAAGCAATCTTTTTCCATCAATACAAATTGAATTATGAGGATTACAAGTAACTTCTAACTCTTTACATGGACAATCCTTAATTACATGAGCAACAGCTTTATTCGCATCAATTGTTGTGAATGGATAATTTGCCATTTCTACAGCAGATGCTGTTGCTGAATTAAAAAAAGAGGATTTTCCTACATTCGGTTTTCCACAAACTGCAATTTGAAGCATAATAATCACTTAATAATCTATAACAGTTTAATGTATGTTTTTAAAATTATAAATAGTTTCAGAATGCATATATTATCTTAATGAAAAATGATGATATTGACCAACCTCCAGCTATGAAAATTCGTCAAGGAATTCAAGATGCTATGACATATTCACTTCCAGACAAGAAGTTTGAAGTTAGTAAAATCGATTTAGTCGAGATAGACATTAAACTAGACAATCTAGGATGGAATTTTCATAACTTTAGAATTTTAAATCTAACAGACATTCATTTAGGCCAATGGATTAATCCAGAATACTTAAATGAACTTATAGATTACGTCAATACTTTGAATGTTGATTTGATTACATTAACTGGAGACTATTTCTCATACATAACAAAAGGCTATGAAAAATCATTAACCGATTCCTTTAAAAAATTAAAATCAAGATACGGAAAATTTGGAGTTTTAGGAAATCATGACCACTGGATGGATGCCTCAGAAGTAAGAAACATATTCAAAGCATCCAATGTCATAGATTTAAGCAATGACGTTCATATTCTTGAAAAAGAAGGAGAATTCTTAAATATTTGCGGTGTTGACAGTTGTACTGTTTGTGCAGATAATCTCGATGAGGTTTTAGTTAAAATGAAAAAAAATACTCCAAGTATTTTATTAGTCCATGAGCCAGATTTTGCAGAAGAATCATCAAAGACAAATAAATTTGATTTGCAAATTTCAGGTCATTCACATGGTGGGCAATTCATAATTCCAAAATTTGAAACAACCCCTTTTAGAGGACCGAACTCAAGAAAATATCCTGTTGGCCTTTATAAAGTTGGAAACATGATGCAATATACAAGTAAAGGACTTGGAACAAACTCATTCCGTATGAGAATAAACTGTAAACCTGAAATTACAATAATAACATTAAAAACAAATAAAAAACAAAAAATTGATATAAAATGAACCTCAATAACATCACAACTTCAATTAAAAATACAAGTAATATTATTTTACTAATTCTAGTCAATGCACTTGTTTTAATATTAATATCCAAAATAGATAGTGATTTTTCAATAGGTCTATGGTACTATGCATTTTTAGTAATTATTTCAACAACAATAGTTAATGCATTGCTATGGCCAATTTTTAAGCGATTTTTCATGAAGTTTATGATACAAACTTTAGGCATTGGTACTATTTTTATTAATGCAATAATATTTTATATTGCTTGTTACTTTATTCCAAATGTTGAAGTTGGATTTTATGCATCAATAAAGATTCCTATCATCCTGTCAATAGTAACAACAGTTGTGACAAACCTAACAAACACCAATTATTACAATAAACATCTTAAAAATATCGTTAAACATGCTATTAATAAAAAATCTGATTCAAAAAGTTATCCTGGGATAATAATGCTTGAAATTGATGGTTTATCAATAAATATCTTGAAAAAAGCAATTGACGATGGTTTAATGCCAACTGTTAAAGAATTGATTGATTCAAACACCCATACTCTAAAAGAATGGGAAACAGACTTGTCTTCCCAAACAGGAGCAAGTCAAGCCGGAATATTGCATGGAAACAATGAGAACATTGTAGCCTACAGATGGGTTAACAAAGAAAATAATAATCAGATAATCGTATCCGGAAAATTAAGTCATGCTCCGTTAATAGAAGAAAAGATAACTAACGGAAAAGGATTACTTATTGATGGAATAAGTGTCAGTAATATGTTTTCAGGCGATAGTAAAAATGCACCACTAACTTCCTCAAAATTAGGAACCATCAGAAAAATTAACAATAAGAGCCTAAATACAGTATTTTTAGATAGTTATAACTACCAAAGAATATTTACATTATTTTTATGGGATATGCTGATTGAATTAAAATCACAAATAAAACATTTCATAAAAAATATCCACCCAAGACTTAAAAGAAGTATAGTTTATACTGCTGTAAGAGCAGGTGCTAATGTAATACTTAGAGAAGTTACAACAGATATTTTGACCAGTGAAATATTAAAAGGTGAAATTGACACTGCATATGCAACATTCATGGGGTATGATGAAGTAGCCCACCATTCTGGAACCCAAGATGAAGATGTGTGGCCAGTATTAAAACAAATTGACAATCAATTTAAAAAACTAACAAATGCTATAGACATGAGCGATAGGAAATATGAACTTGTTATTTTATCAGACCATGGTCAAAGCAATGGAGCGACATTTAAACAAAAATATGGAATAACACTTGGAAATTATGTTAGAAAATTCCTTCCAGATAATTTAAAAGTTTATAGAAATGAATATAATATTGATCACTTTAGAAATGCAATTATTTCCGAAAATAAACAATTAAAGATTATTAAAAAGAAAATAGGGGACTTCTATGAGGACATATTTGATGAAAATACCCATATTCAAAATATTATAGAAGAATTTGAAAATAAAAAACCTAACATTATCTTTAAAAATGAACAATACTTAAAATTAAGACAAAAATATTCTAATAGCCTTGAATACATCACAGGTCATAAAAGTATTGAACAAAGTACAAAAAAAGCTAAAAATTCCGAATTAATCGTTTTAGGATCCGGAAATCTTGGATTAATATATCTAACTGGTTGGAAACAACGCTTAACTTATGAAGAAATAGTAATGTTATTCCCTGAATTAATACCTGGACTTGTAAAACATCCCGGAATTGGATTTATTTTAGTTGATTCGATGATAAACGGTGGAATGGTTATAGGAGAAAATGGAATTTATTATTTAGATAGTAATAAGATAGTTGGTGAAAATCCATTATCAAATTATGGAAAAAACGCTGCAAAACATCTAAAAAGAGAAAACTCATTTAATAACATGCCAGACATAATGGTAAATGGTTACTATGATGAAGAACATGATGAAGTAAATGCATTTGAAGAATTGATTGGAAGCCATGGAGGTCTTGGAGGAGATCAGACCAGACCATTTATATTATATCCATCACAATGGGATGATCCCGGAGAGTTAATTGGAGCATCTTCAATTTATAAATTCCTAAAAAATAAGATAGAAGAATTAGATTCTGAAAAATAAAAATATTATTATAGAATATCTAAATGACTTTTGCAACTAAAAAGTAACTATTAATAGTAATTTTAAATAAATAAGAAAACATGCCTACTGGAAAAATTTTTATTATTGGGATTGGCCCTGGTGCCTCTGAATACTTAACTAAAAAAGCCATTGACACCGTGAAAACAAGTGATTATACTGTTGGAAGCACAAGGGCAATTGAGTTATTCGATAATATTCAAAATAAAATTTCTTTTAACGTGAAGAATCTTTTAGATAAACTAAAAGAAGGTGTCCAACTCGCTTGCGATGGAAACACAGTATCAATATTATCAACTGGAGATCCTGGTTTTTCAGGCGTTCTGAATACAGTTTTAAAAATTTCAAAAGAAAAAGGATTACCTAAAAAAGATATTGAAGTTATTCCAGGAATCAGCTCCTTACAACTTGCAGCTGCAAAATGCCATATTCAATGGGACAACGCTAATATAATGACATTCCATGGCAGGGAAAACATAGAGGATATCCTACCAGTCATCAATAATGGAAAAGCAACAATAGCTCTTCCTTCAAGAAAAGTAAAAGACATGGCTCAATTTTTACTTGACAATGGCATTGATGAAAACAGAAGAGTTGTAGTTTGTGAAAGATTAAGTTATACAGATGAAAATATTGTTGAAGCTACTTTAAAAGATATTGCTCAAAGTGAATTTACATACATGTGCATTATGATTATCTATTAAGATAATTTATGCTTAAAATTCATTTTAAAAGTTATTTACTATTTATTTTAAAAATCAAAGATTATATACTTCATATATCAAACTTTAATCGTCGATTTGACAAAAATTGACATTAAGGTAGATATCATGAATGCGAAAATAAACACCACATGTTTCATTTTATTATTTCTTTTTTTAATTACTGCAGTATCAGCAGCAGATACAAAAAATGAAACTATTATAAAACAAGCACAATCTGATTCAACTCAGAAATTATCTAAATTAAGTGTTAACAAGGAAACTGTTAAAAAAGATAAAGTTACAATAACTGCTCCTAACTTAAAAATGTACTATAAAGATGGAAGTAGATTTAAAACAACGATAACAAACAAGAACAAGAAACCCATATCAAATGCAAAAGTAGAATTTACCGTTAAAAATAAGGTTTACACTAAAAAAACTGATAGCAAAGGTAATGCATACCTTACAATTAATTTAGCAAGTGGAAATTATCCAATAACAACAAAATTTGTGGAAACTAGCAAATATGCATCAATCTCTAAAAAGAGCACGATTATGATTAAAAGTACAATAAAATCCAATGACCTTAAAAAATATTATAAAAATACCTCACCATACACCTCCACATTTTATAGTAAAAAAGGAAGTGTATTGAAAAACACAGTTGTAAAATTTAAATTGAATAATAAATATTATTCCGTCAAGACAGACACCAAAGGCATTGGAAAATTATCTATTAATTTAAAACCTGGAAAATACACCATATCAATCATAAATCCAAAGACCTCTGAAACCGTTAGCAAAACCATAACCATAAATAGTTTAATTGCAACTAACGACCTGACCATAACCAATCGAAATGATGGTAATTTTAATGTAAAAGTATTCAATAGCAATGGTAAGGTCTATCCGAATCAAAGAGTTATATTTAAGCTCAATGGAAAAACTTATTCAAAAACAACTAATAAAAATGGAATTGCAACATTAAACATTAATTTAGAGGTTGGAAAGCACACAATAACAACCGAATATGCAGGATTAAAAAATACCAATAAAATCACCATAAATAAAATCATAAAAACAAGCCAATATGTTCATACCACATTAATTCCAGACTATGTTAATGTTACCACCAATTTAGTGAATAACAACACAATTTACTGCATTAAATCTGGAGTTAATGGAATCATAAAAATGCCCAAAAGTGAGATATTTAACATCCAAATTAACGATAAAATCTACACATTCACAACAACATCCAATAAAAGTACAAATTCTATACAACTTAAATATAATTACTACTATCTTGTACCTTTTGATGGAAGTGACGTAAAAATTGATAAAAATCGGGCAAAATTAACATCAGGAGGAATAGTAATTTCTAAAGTTAATGATTACACCCAAATCGATTATCAAAGTGAAACTAAGGACAATACTGCCTTGTTCGGATTTTATGCAAGTAAAAGCCAAGGACAAAGTGAAACATTAACTTACATGGAAAATGATAAGATAACTGCAAAAGTTAACTTTCAGACATTGAGCTTTGATGATTCCGGATTAAAATACAGTTTATCTACATTATATGGAAAAAACATTTCCAACTTCAATTATGAAGATTACAAAGCAGAATCAATTAGATTCACAAATACAAATACCCCCACTACATTTAACGATATTAAAAATTCCATTGTAGGAGATGTATCAGACGAATGCATCATTACTAAATTCAAAGTCAATGAAAAAGAAGTAATTGAAAAAAAAGAAAGCATAAGTTACGGACTTAATAAAAATTACAGAACTGCCATGGGTTTCGAGGTTCTGCAATCATACACAATAATCAACGAAAAAATAACTCAAAAAATCTTGGAAAATTGGGTTTCACTAAATCCAAATTATTTAAGTAGATTTGGAGTGATGAACGTTTATGGTATGCACTTGGCATCTCTTGAAGTGGCTTGGCTTGCAGACACAATTGCTGATGACAACTCTAGAAAACTAAATGTAAACTGGAAAAGAAGCAATACTTTGACAATATTAGGAGGAATAAACCTAAAAGACACCTATTTAAACATTTTAAATTCTGATATGGGTATGGAAACAACTGGCAAATCTAATGATACTATTCTATTTAACCTATTAAATTCTATTAATTTACCTAATATAGAAGAATATGCATTATTAAAAGTTGCAGATAGATACCTAGATAAAAGTTCAAACTCCTTGACAAATGTACTATCATCAATTTTAAAAAATAACTTCAGTATTACTCAATTAGGAGATATAGTTTACATATTCTCAGAAGCAAATTTAAAATCTGCAATCATATTAAACACCAGCAGTGGAGTTTCTAGTGTAATTATAGCTCAGGACTCTGTTTATAAAGGATCATCACTTAAAACAACAAAAGACTGTTGTGGTGTTGGAATAATGCCAAAAGATATAATAAAAGGTATTTGGGAGACCATATCCAATTTAGGAAACATAATTCAAAAAAATTCACTTCCATTATCCCAAATATTATATTCCGGCATAAGTATAGTATATCCCATATTAAAAGGATCAATACCAAATTATATGAAATTATTTACAACAATGGCGATTATACAAAGTGCTGGTGCAAAATTCAAAGACGAAATAGTTGAGAAAAAAGATTGGTATGAAATCATGGATAAAGTCGCATTTACAAGACCAGGATACTTACAATCCAAAAAAGTCTACAACATTCCCAATAAAAACGGAGGATATGATTTTATTGAAGTAAAGATCAATAAAGATATGACATTAGACAGAAATAACGCAATTTATATTAGCGATGGAAAAACAAAAAATTTAACCAAATCTGAAACATATGAGTATTTTAGTGATGAATACTGGAGTCCATTTGCCATGCCTCAAAAATACTGGGATGAAAGTTGGAACAGGTGATAAAAATTAAAAGGGAAAATAAACTTATATTATTGGTAATTACAATATTGAGCGTAATATTAGCTATAACTATAATATACCCTAAATATGCTGATTATTGGCAATTAATATTTTTAACTTGCTTTGTATGCACTGGTTGGCGAGAATCAGCTAGTGGAAAGCGACCAATTGATACAATGCCCCTTGTAGTGAAAATTATATATTTATTATCCATTATCGCCATAATTTGTGAATTTATACTCATAAATTCTTATTTCTACTCACTATCTTTATTTACATTCTCGCTTTGCCTACAAGAAATATTATATGATGATAGTTAAAAGTTAAAATAATTATTATTTTAACTTATTTAATTTTTTAAAGCTGAATAGCATCTTGAACAACTTCATCGTTGTCTTCATCATCATACAATATATGTGCTAATTTTAATAGCTTTTCCTGACCTTTAACTTCATCTTTGAATAATGGTACTTCAGCAATGTGCTGATTTGGGAATTTTTGGTCAATTAAAGCCAGGCGTTTTTGCTGTAGTTTATGCCTTGAATGACAGAAATCACAATCACAAATATCTGGCATTACTTGATTTACAATAACACTATCAACAGTAATGTCATATTTGCCAAGAGCTTCTAATGCTCTTTCAGATTCATAAATAGACATTTCTTCTGGAATTACAACCATCTTAAAAGTAGTTCTATCAGGATCAGATAAAACCTTTTTTGCCATGTTAATTTGTTCTTTGGTTCTTTTTAAATCTTCAGAAGTTTTAGGATCATCAACAGCATCCATAAATGGCATGATTTTCTTTAAAGAATTAGTTACTCCACTTAATTTTGCTTTAAGCATCATCATTTTACCTACCCAGGAATCCATGACTTCAGGGAATGATAACAATCTTAAAGTATGTCCTGTCGGTGCAGTATCAAATACTACAACATCAAATTCATCAGAATTCATTACACCCATGAACATTTCAAATGCGGCTGCTTCATCAGCACCAGGGGAAGAAGATGCCATATCTAACTGGTCAGATAAAAAGTCCATCCCCAACATACTATCTTCAGATGGATTTGCTGCTTTTTGAGCTTCTAATTGTGCTTGTTTTTGAGCCATTGCTTCATCAGGGTCAATTTCAACCGCAAACAAATTAGTTTTAATTTCACGAGGATAACTTCCAATTGGTACTTCTAATGAATCTGCCAATGAATGAGCAGGATCAGTTGATACAATTAATGTTTTTTTACCTTGTTCTGATAGCCATAATGCAGTAGCAGAAGAAACAGAAGTTTTTCCAACTCCTCCTTTACCACCAACAAAAATAAATGTAGTTTTGTCTTTATTAAATTTAAAATAATCTTTAAATGCCAAGTAACTTACCTCCTTAATAAACTTACTTTTAGTAACTTAATGTTATTTAATTTATTATAATATATAAAGTTTGGCTAAAAAATCCGTGAAATTTTAAAAGTTATAGAAATAAAATGAAGTTTTTACTTCTTAATGAAAATACTTAGAAAAATAATTTTTGAATCCTCACCATATTTTTAATACAAAACTCCCTATAATATATAAATTAATAATTACATATTATTTAATGTATAAATGATAAAGTTGGTGAGAATATTAGTGAAATTCCAAAACTAAACTGTGAAAAAACAAAAGATAACCTTGTTGAATTTATTAAATCAAAAGTGTCTGAAACTAAAAGCAAAGGCATTGTAATTGGTTTAAGCGGAGGAATTGATTCAACACTTGCAGCATATCTTGCATGTGAAGCAATCGGGAAAGAAAATGTATTTGGAATATCTCTGCCATCCACCACCACACCAACAGAAGATAAAATTCATAGCATTGAAGTAGCTCAAAGATTAGGAATCAAATATAAAGAAATAGCTATTGACAGTGTTTTAAATGAATATTTATCTGTAACTCAATTAGACAATGATAATTTAGCAATAGGTAATTTAAAGGCTAGAATCAGAATGTCTATCATTTATTATTATGCTAATCATAAAAATTGTCTCGTTTGTGGAACAGGCAATAAAAGTGAAATCTTAATCGGTTACTTTACAAAACATGGGGATGGCGCATGTGACATTGAACCGATTGGAGATTTATACAAAACAGATGTATTTAAATTAAGTGAATTCATGAACGTCCAAAAGGAAATTATCGAAAAGCCTCCTCGTGCAGGACTATGGGATAATCAAACCGATGAAAAAGAAATTGGAATGAGCTATGATTTACTTGATCAGATTCTTTATTTATACGCTGAGAAAGATATGAAAAATACTGAAATTGCTGAAAAATTAAATATTTCAGTAGATGACATTGATATGATTATTAATAAAATAACCAGGAATGAACATAAAAGCAAAGTTCCTGAAAGCCCTAAAAAAATAATATTATAATGGTGATTTAGTGAGCGAAAACATTGAAAAGAAATGGCAGAAAAAATGGGCAGATGCAAAAATATTTGAATCAAACCCAGACGAAAGAGAAAAATTATATCTTACCGTTGCTTTTCCATACCCTAGTGGAGCAATGCATATAGGTCATGGACGTACTTACACAGTACCTGATGTTTATGCAAGATTTAAAAGAATGGAAGGATATAATGTATTATTCCCAATGGCATGGCACGTAACCGGTGCACCAGTTATTGGAATAGCAGACAGAATTAAAAGAAAAGACCCATGGACCCTCGATTTATACAACAAAGTGCATGGAGTCCCTAAAGAAACTTTACCAAAATTAGAAGACCCAGAATATATTGTTAAATACTTCTCAACTGAATATCATGAAGTAATGGAAGAAATGGGTTATTCAATTGACTGGAGAAGAGAATTTAGAACAATAGATCCAACTTACAAGAAATTCATTGAATGGCAAATTACCAAATTACATGAAAAAGGATTGATTGCAAAAGGGGAACACCCTGTAAAATACTGTCCTAACTGTGACAATCCAGTTGGAGACCACGATTTACTTGAAGGTGAAGGAGTAGGAGTTAATGAATTAACTTTACTTAAATTCCCAATTGAAGACAAACTTCTTGTAACTGCAACATTAAGACCTGAAACCATCGTTGGAGCAACTAACATATGGTTAAACCCTGATGTTGAATATGTTTTAGTTAACGTTAATGGTGAAAAGTGGATTATCACTAAAGAAGCTCACTACAATTTAAAAAATCAAATTAAAAACTTAGACATCATATCTGAAATTGACCCTAACGATTTAATTGGACAGATGGCTAAAAACCCATTTACCAACGAAGAGTTACCTATTTTCCCAGCTAGTTTTGTAAGTGCATCATACGGAAGTGGAGTCGTATTTTCTGAACCTGCAGATGCGCCTGCAGATTACATAGCACTCAAAGATTTAAAAAATAATGCTGAATTAATAGCTAAATATAACTTAGAAGGCATTATTGAAAATGTTCACCCAATTCCAGTATGTACTCTTAAAGGATACGGAGAAATCCCAGCTAAAGACATTATTGAAAAGCTTGGAATTACTGATCAAAACGATGAAAGATTACATGAAGCTACTAACGAAATGTACAAAGCTCAACACAGTAAAGGTAGAATTATCGAATCCATACCTGATTTTGGAGGCATGAAAGTACGTTTTGCTCGTGAAGAACTAAAAGAAAAATTAATCAATGACAATAGGGCTACAATCATGTATGACTTTGCTGAAAGACCAGTAGTCTGTAGATGTGGTAACAATTGTGTTGTCAAAATCATGGATAACCAATGGTTCATGAAATATGGTAATGAAGAATGGACTGAAAAAACCTTAAAAGTTCTTGATGGCGAAACTGTTATTCCAAAAGAGATTAAAAATAATTTCGAATATTACTTGAACTGGTTAGATGACTGGGCATGCTCTAGAAAAGTAGGACTTGGAACCAGACTTCCTTGGGATAATCAATGGTTGATCGAACCTTTAACTGATTCTACCCTATATATGTCTTATTATACCATTGCAAAATACTTAAAAGACATGAACCCTGATGACTTGAACTTCGCTTTCTTTGATAAAGTCCTATTAAACGAAGATTCTGGAGAAATCACTGTACCTGAGGAAAAAGTTAAAGAAATTCAAAATGAATTTAACTATTGGTACCCACTTGACTGGAGATTGTCTGCAAAAGACCTTGTAGGTAACCACTTAAGCTTTTTAATGTTCCACCACAGTGCTATTTATCCAGAAGACAAATGGCCAAGAGGAACTGTAGTCTTTGGTATGGGTCTTTTAGAAGGAAATAAGATGTCTTCATCAAAAGGAAATGTAATATTGCTTAAAGATGCTATCCGTGATTACAGTGCTGATGTTGTAAGACTTTTCTTAATGGCATCTGCTGAACCATGGCAAGACTTTGACTGGAGAGAAAAAGAAGTTCTCGGAACAAAAAGAAGACTTGAATGGTTTAAAGAATTTGCTGCAAAAGTTGAAGAAATCAAAGGTTCACCATTAGATTTAAGTAACATTGAAGAAGTTGAACTAACAAGGACTATTGATTTATGGATAATTAGTCAACTTAACCAACATATTAAAAATGCAACAGAAGCATTAGAAGTCTTCCAAACAAGACAAGCACTACAAGATTCTTTATTCTTACTTAAAAAAGATGTGGATCACTACTTATACAGAGTAAAACACATCATTGATGCTCAAGACTCAGGAGTAATCTATGTTTTATCAACAGTTCTTGAAGCTTGGATTAGACTCCTTGCACCATTTACACCACATACCTCAGAAGAATTATGGGCAACCTATGGAGGAGTTGGATTTGTAAGTGAAGCTAAATGGCCTGAATACAATGAAGAGCTCGTAAGTGTTGAAATTGAAAAATCAGAAGACTTAGTAGAAAACATCATTAAAGATATTGCACACATCAAACAGATGGTTGGAGAAAACATTGAAAAAGTCCACATTTACCTTGCATCTGAGTGGAAATGGGAATTATACAAAATAGCCGATGAAGTTGGAAAACCAGACATCGGACAAATTATGGGCAGAGCTATTGGAGCTAAAATCCACGATGATAAAAAAGAAATAGCAATGGTAGCTAAAAAAATCGGTAAAGAGATAACTAAAACAAAATATATTGGTAAAATCAACGAAGCAGAAATTTTAGCTGATGCTATTGATTATATCAAAGAAGAATGTGGAAACGAAGTTATCATTCATACTGATGATTCTTACGACCCACAAAACAAGGCTAAAAATGCAATGCCTTATAAACCTGCAATATTTATGGAATAAATTATTATTCCAACCTTTTTCTTTTTTTAAAAATTTTCTTGTTTTTACATCCTACTTTTTAAATTAGAGTAAATCTACTATTTTCATCCATAATAAAAAACATTGTTTTTAACATGGGAAACTTCAGTTCTGTTATCATCCAATGTACTTTCTATGAGCTATTTTTACATTGCTTTGGTTTACCATTGCGTATTGCATTGTTGTATCAATTTGAACATGGCCAAGAAGTCTTTGTACTTGTTCTATTGGCATTCCTTTGTCAATAGCATTGGTTGCCATTGTTCTTCTGAATTTATGAGGATGAATTTTTTTAATATTTGCCTCATGGCCTAACTCTCGTATTCTACGTTCTATTCCGTTAATTCCTAGTCGATTATATGGTTTTTTAAATGATACAAATAATGCAGGATTATCATCATTTCTAGATTCCAAATATTTTAACAGATGAATTTTTGTTTTTGCATCAAAGTAAACAATACGTTCAGAGTCACCCTTACCTAATACTACGCATTCTCTTTCATTAAATAGTACATCATCAATATTTAAGTTTACAAGTTCACCTACACGTATACCAGTTGAAGCTAAAAGTTCAATCATTGCCAAATCTCTAATATTAGTACAGGAATCTCTTAAAATTTCAAAATTCTCATCACTAATAACTTCTTTAACAACTTTTTTGGTTTTGATTTTGCGAATTCTTCTAACCGGATTCTTTAAAATGTAATCTTCATCTTCAAGCCAACTGAAAAAGCTTGATAATACTCTTCTGACATTATCAATAGTGCTTTTAGACGCATTATTCTTATTTTTATAATCTGCAAGATATTTTCTCAAATCATCAGTAGTAATATCTTCAATTTTAAGTCCAACTTCATCAAGCATTTTAAAAATAGTTGTACGATAATAAATAATAGTACGTTCAGAACAACCCTCAACTCTTTTAGCAGAAAGAAAATTATCCAACAAATCATGATTTGCATTAACATCCAAAGTTGAAGAATTTGAAACCTTTTCCGAGATATTATATTCATTCAAAACTGAAATTAAAACGTTTTCTAATTTAACAGACTGATTTTCATCTAAATACGGCTCTATTTTATTTTTTATTAAATTAATTACTTTAGTCCTCATAAGAAATAATTTAATTATTCATTAATAATTATATTAAATTTAAAAAGCAATGGCATATTATTAAACATTTGCTGGAGAAGACCTTTTTTAAAGTTTTCAAAATTTTCTTTTTGAATTTGGATTAAATTAATCTTTTTATCCGCATATAAT
>NZ_JBNMGD010000072.1:0-3981 GCF_050872065.1 Methanobrevibacter sp. | reverse complement strand
TTTATATGTTTTTTTAATTAATAAATAAATCTCTGAGTTTGAACTGGAGTAATTTATTTAATATATGTTAAGTTAGATATTAAATAATTAGAAGGCATTTATATGAACACAATAATTGAATTTAAAAATGTTTGTAAGGAATATCATTCTGGGGAACATGTCTTAAGGGCTATGAATGATGTCAGTTTCACAATTGATGAAGGTGAGTTTGTTGTAATTCTTGGGCCGTCTGGAGCAGGCAAATCAACATTATTAAATCTTTTAGGTGGTTTGGATACTGTTACATCTGGCCAGATAATCGTTGAGGGAAATCATGTCGAATCATTTGATGATAATCAACTAACAGAGTATAGAGCCAAAAATGTTGGTTTTATATTTCAGTTTTATAATTTGATTCCGAACTTGACTGCACTTGAAAATGTTGAATTGATGAGTGATATTGTTGATGTAAAAGTTAATGGATTAGATGTTTTGGATTCTGTTGGTCTTGAAAAGAATGCCAATCAATTCCCTGCACAGTTATCTGGTGGAGAACAGCAAAGAGTATCTATTGCAAGAGCAGTTGCTAAACAGCCTACCATGCTTTTATGTGATGAGCCAACTGGTGCATTAGATTCTAATACTGGTGTTTTAATATTGAATCTACTTCAAAATATGAGTAATGAAAAAAATACTACTGTTGTTATTGTTACTCATAATGCAGTTTTAGCGGATTCTGCAGATAAAGTGATTAGAATTAAAAATGGGCAAATTGAAAGTATTGTTATTAATGAAAATCCAAAAAAAATTTCTGATTTGGAATGGTAGTTGTTTTTCCATTTCTATTTGATTAGTGATGAAATAAATTAATCTTTAAATTTAAATCTTATTTCATCCAAATAGTATATTATGTCATTATCTAGAAAGATGCTAAGGGATATAAAAGTCAATAAAACTCAATTTATTGCAATATTTCTCATGGCATTTTTGGGTATTTTCGCATATTGTGGGATATGTGGAGAATATTATGGGTTAGAAGAAACAAGTGCTGATTTTTATAGTGAAACCAATCTAGCGGATGGTTGGATTTATAAAAGCAGTTTCAGTGATGCTGATTTGGATAAAATAAATAATTTTACAACACAGGCTGAAAGACAATCAGTAATATCTGCTGTCGGTGAATTTGATAATGATCCTGATATTACGCTGCATTTTGTTGAAAGCAATACAATTTCTAAATTTTATCTCTCTGAAGGTAAGGAATTCGACGTTAATGATGAATCAGGTGTTTGGCTGGATAAACGTTTTGCTGACGCTAAGGAATTAAATGTTGGAGATAACATTACCTTCAAATTTGATGGTAAGACCATTGAAAAGGAAATCAAAGGTATTGGTTATTCTCCGGAATATGTCTATATGTCATCAACTACATCAATCACTCCGAATTTTGATGAGGTGGGTTTTGCATACTTACCGTATAAGGCTTATCCTGATGATATTGAATATAATAGATTGCTTGTCAAATATAATCAATCAAATGACTCTTTTAAGGAAAAACTCGATGATTCAGTTAGTTATTTGTCATTTACAATGCAGGAAGATCATGTTAGTGTAGCACAATTCAACGAAGAGATGGCACAACATAAAATGATGGGAAATATCTTCCCGATTCTTTTTATTTTAATTACATTCCTGACACTCTTAACAGCAATGACAAGGATTGTAACACATCAAAGGACACAAATAGGTATTCTAAAAGCAGTCGGTTTTAAGGATAGAACAATAATTCTGCACTTCATATCCTACGGGTTCTTCCCAGTTTTAGCAGGTTCTGTTTTGGGACTTGTTACAGGGTCGATGATTATTCCACAAATGTTTTATCCGTCAATGACCACTAGATATACTTTGCCTTCATGGAATCCTGGCTTTGATATGAGTTTTGTTTACGTTGCAGCATTGCTTGTGTTTTCTTCAGTTTTTGTCACATATTTAACTTGTAGGAGTATTTCAAAGGAAAATCCTGCAAATACTATGAGGCCAAAGGCTCCAAATATATCTTCAAACAGCTTTTTTGAAAAATCAAGGTTATGGAAACACTTAAGTTTTAATTTCCGTTGGAATTGGAGGGATGCTAGAAGAAACAAATTCAGGGCGTTAATGGCAATCATAGGAGTAATGGGATGTGTTGCATTATTAATCGCTGCTTTTGGTATGAATGATAGCATGAATGATTTGAAAACTTGGGAGTATGATGAGATTAATCATTTTGAATCAAAATTATCTATCTCTAATAATCCATCCCAAATGGAATTGTATTATGTGATTAATGAGACTAACGGCAGTTTTATAATGCAGATGCCAATCGAAATTAAATCAAACAGCCATGAAAACACGGGTGTGCTTTTGGTTTCAAATGATACGGATTTAATTTCTTACACTGACAGCAATAAGAATCCGATTGAAATCAAAGAAGGAGAAGTTTCAATTTCAGCTAAAATGGCCCAATACTTTAACTTGAGTATTGGAGACAAAATCAAATGGCATATTGTCGGAAGCGATGAGTGGGTTAAATCAGAAATTGGTCAAATCCATGGGGAACCTATTTCACAAGGTTTAATAATGTCTCCAGATACTTTGGAGGATGAAGGTCTAAATTTTACACCAAATGGTATTGTAACTTCCCAGAAGTTCGGTGAAAATGTTAATTCAATTAAATCAGTGTCTACCATTGAAGATATGGAGGAAAGTTGGAGCGAGATGACTTCTTCGGTTATGATGATGGTGTATGTTGTAACTATTGTTGCGGTTCTTTTAGCTGTTCTGGTTCTTTACAACTTAGGAATTTTATCATTTACTGAAATGGAAAGAGAAGTCGCAACTTTAAAAGTTCTAGGATTTAAAACTAATTTCTTAAGAAGGTTGTTATTGACCCAAAACCTTATTTTCACAGTTATAGGTTTTGTTTTAGGAATTCCTATTGGATTTTATTTCATGACGTTGATGATGGATGCTGCAGGTGAATCTTTATATTATATTCCAACATTAACTTGGGGCAATATAATTTTATCTGCTTTAATAACATTCACAATATCAATTGCTGTTAATTTAATGTTTTCAGATAGAATTAGAGAGTTGAATATGGTGGAAGCCCTAAAAGATGTAGAATAAATAAAAAAAGTTCTTTAAAGAAATATTTCTTTAAAGATTAAAGTAAACTTTCAAATCCTTTAGTTGCAAGTAATTTTGTAAATGATCCTTGAGGTTCCATTACAATATTCCCATTTGAATATTCTTTTAATGCTGCTTGAACCATTGTACTTTTTTTAACAGGGTCTTTGGCTGTGTTTGCAAGTGCTTTTGCAAGTACCATTACTGCATCGGATCGAGACATTGTTCCTTGGACATTTTCATTTCCAGCATATCCATTATATGCATCATTTTGACGAATGATATCAGTTGCATTAAGATCTGTTTCAACACCATTTATTTTAAGTGGTCTGATTGAATCAATAATGTTATCTATACCTTTATCATAAACAACGACTACTGCATCAGCATGCATTCCTGTACGAGATTCAACAATTTCTTTTGCATTTTGCATACCTTCATCTAGTCCATTCCATAGACAGTCATGAAGCATCATTGGACCTCCAAGGTTTCCAGGAGCTGATTTTGTAGGGTGTGTCATTCCACCAGGATAAACTGGTGTATAGTTTTTAAGTGAACCATTTTCTAAACGGACTATGAATGCCATGTCCACCCCACCGTTTGGTTGTTCTTCTTTGTCAGATGCTAATACTAATATATTCTTAGTTTCATGAGATAAGTCAGGAGTCATGAATAATGTGCCAGCAATAAACGCTATCAATCCTAAAAGGATTACAAGAAGGATAGCAATAATTAGTTTTTTGCTTCGTTTCATTATATCCACTAACCTAAATTAATTGATGTAAGTTTAAGAATAAACTTTATAATTATATGTTCCTTTAATCTTATTTATAT
>NZ_JBNMGD010000019.1:0-25431 GCF_050872065.1 Methanobrevibacter sp. | reverse complement strand
TTCCTATTGTTATAAGTAATTTTATTTATTTCAAATTGTTTAATATTTGATATTTTGTTAAAATTTTGATATTTGAAGAATTTTAATTCTTGAAAATAATCATCATCAATTATAAAATATTTTAATAATCTAAAAAAACACAATAACAATAAATTAGTATTATCAACTGTATAGATTTTTAAATCAAAACCATGAGCAGATTCATTTCTTAAATTCAATTCGGGTTTTAATAAAATGAATTTTAAAAAATCATAATCATTTTCTAACAATACTTCTTTAAACTTTGGATCATTAAAAGTAATCTTTCGGAGGTAGTTCCATTTCCATGAGTTTTTAGCATGTTAATATTATATATTTCACAAAGTTTTCTAATTAAAAGTTCTAATTTTGAAACTATTGAATCTATAACTAATACAAAGTTATATTCCTTATTTGATAAATATAATTCTAATTGTTTGAAATATTCTTTTATAATGGTTTAAAATAATATATTAATGGTTTATCGCTATTTGGAATATTTAAAAATTTTTGACAATTAATTAAATAAGTAATAACTGAATCATAATTAAATATTTTAAGATTATATCCATAATTAATCACTTTATTTAAAAATTCTTTCTGAAATATGAGAGATAAGTGATATTGTTTATAATTACTGTCCATTATTCTTGCTTTTTTATCATTACTATTTAAAGTTTGAATTATATTGTGGTTTTTGTTTAATTGATGAATCCTTGCTAAAAGAGGTGCAACATCTATAAAATTATTATAATTTTTATCATCTTTTTTTAATTCAGGAATCAAAAACTTATTTTTTTCATGTATTAAAAATTCTAAGAAGTTGTTTGAATCCAATTTTTTTATATATTTCAGTTAAAATTATATCTATTTCATTATCTACATTAAATTCAAATGAGATACTTGCAGGTTTAAATTTTTGTATATTTCTTAGTTTTATTGATGTTTCTTCAACTTTTTGAGGATTTTTACTTTTCTTATAAATAATCTATTGCATAATTTAAATTTTCCATTTGTATAATTGGATTTTGTCTTTCTTCAGCCAAATTCTCATAAGTTTTTCCTAGTTCATCAAACCATTTATATCCCTTGTTTTGTAATCTTTGAGATATTTTTTGCCCTAATGATAAAAATTCAATTTTTGTATTGCCTGTTGATTTTTGAGCACAAACCCAACATATATCTTCTATACCTTCAAAATCATCATTTTTAAACACATTCTTTTTTGAAAACATTAAGTCAATTAAATTTTTTATATTGAAAATATTATTAAATTCGAATTTAATATATTTAATAATTAATGACTTAATCTCATATTTTTCATGTTTGAAAGACATGCATTTATCAAATGTGGTAATTAGTAAATCATAGGTTAATTCAACATCATTTTTAGTTGTTAAATATAATTAAGTAAGTTTAATGATTTATCTATGAATAATCTGATTTCTTTATGATTCAAATTCAAATTTAAGAGGATTATTAAATACATATTCTTTAAAATAAGATTTGATGCATCATTGAATCTTTGTTTGATATAATTTTCATAATCTTTGTCAAAGTTATTTATATCGGGGTAACACTTATCGTTAATTTTAAGTAATGGTATTAATTTCCAATGTTCAATTGAAAAATTCAGAGAATCTATTTCATATATAATTTCCTTAATTAAATTGGTTTCAGTTTCATGTTTTTCTTTTAGAGTGGATAATTTTTGTCTATATTTTATCCTTTGCGAAAATTTAGTTAATTCTGAATCCATTTCTTTTATTATCTTTTCAAATTCTTTTAACATATTATCAGTATTGTAGTTTTATTCTAATACATATAAGTTTTTTATATTCCATTAAGTGTTAATCATTATTCGGATAGATTGCATGGATTTCTACTAGAATATATTACTAGTCTATTAACTTCATACTAACAGTGATATGATGATGTTTAATAGGTCTTATAGTAATTAACATATTTTAAATTTTTTACTATAACATTTAAATAGTACTTATGATAATCTTTAATAAGAATTATGAAGAGGTGATAAATTATGCGCAGGATTACAATTCTATTGTTGGCATTGATTCTTGTTGGTATGTTACTTCCAGCTGGATTTGCAGCGGATTCTAATGTCGTAGTAACTTATGGTGAGACAACTTATTCAAATTCAAATTACAAGTCTTTTGTTGATAATTTTTTTGTTAAACAGGCAAATGTGGATATTAACAGTGTAGATGTAAAAACAATCACTGCTGATCAGGTAAATCAAATATCAAGTGGTATTACAGGTAAATCATATAATTCAAATCAAATATTGTCCTCTGCTCTTGTTGATTTAAATGATAATGGAAATTTAAAGGTAAGTGTTGATAAGTCCAAAATCACCACTATAACTGGTGATATGTATCTTTCAGCTTTAAAATCTGCTGGAATAACTGCCGGTCATGTGTATGTGACAAGTCCTGTTCAATCAACTGGTGAATCTGCTCTTGCAGGAATTATGGACTCTTATGAAGAGGTAACTGATGTTGAAATTCCAGATTCTGTAAAAGAAGCAGCAAATGATGAAATCTACACCCAAGCAGAAATTGTGAATAATTCAGGTGTAAATGCGGATACTTTATCTAATATGGTAGATCAAGTCAAAGAAGAGGTATCCAGTGATAATATTACAGATCATGGTGAAATCGTAAATATTATCAACAACTATGTTGAAAACAACAATATTAATATCACTACTATTGATATTGAAAATTTAGCTGATTCCATTGAACAAGTACAAAACGTTCAAGGTGATGTTAGCTACTATCAAAATCAGGTAAGTGAGTTTTTAGGAAATAATTCATCTAGTGGTTTTTCCTTAGATGGTTTATTTGACTGGGTTAAATCTCTTGTAAACGGGATTTAATTCCTAACTTTTTTCTTTTTTTTTAACAATAGCTTATTTATATTTTTTAATACTAAACTAATAACAGGTGTTATTAATGATTGGTAGGTATTGTCCTAAATGTGGAAATGAAATTAAAGAGGAAGATATTGAATTTTGCACTGAATGTGGTTATAAATTTTCAAATAAAACTAATTCTAAAGGATTTTTCGCCAGACTTAATGAAAAAGTATCATTTCCGGTTATTATATCTTCATTTGTGATATTTGGTGTTTTTCTATTCATCGGTTCAATAATATGGTCATCTTTTATGGCTAACGGTGCAATTGACCTTGTTACTTATGTATTGTTAGTTGTTGTGTTTTCAGTATTCTTCGGAGGAATCTTTGTAGGATACTTCGGATGTGGGGATGAGTCATATGTCCTTCCAAATTTTTCAATGTATTTGGGAAGTATTTTTGCGGTTGTTTCATGCGGAATTGGATTGATATTCACATTTTTGATGGGAATTCTATCAGCATTAAGTTCAGTCATTCCAGTTACTCCTTCAAATCCAAGTTTTGCTCCGTCAGTTGATTTAAGTTTTGTCTTTGAAGTAATACTATTTGTTTTGTTGCTTCCGATTGCATCTTATCTTGGAGTATATTTGGGGTACTTTTTAAAGCAAAATATTTAAAAAAGTATTTTAAATTTAAAAAACATAATTTATAATATTATATTTTATTGGATTGAATATTATGAATCTTGGAAAGTTAGTTGGAAATACTCCTATGATAAAAATTAATTATGAATATGAAGGAAAGACAAGAAGCACATATTCTAAGCTTGAATTTTATAATTATTCTGGAAGTATTAAAGACAGAATAGCATTAAACATTATTGAAACAGAAAGAAAAAATGGTAATTTAAAGGAAGGACAGCTGATTGTGGAAGTTACAAGTGGAAATACTGGTATTTCATTTAGTGCAATTGGTGCTTTATATGGTCATGATGTTCATATTTTCATGCCTGATTGGGTATCTATTGAGAGAAGAAACCTGATTGAGATGTATGGTGCTCATGTTCATCTGGTATCTAAAGAGGAAGGAGGATTTAAAAAAGCTTTAGAGCTTGCAGAAGAATTTGCAGTAGAAAATGATGCATATCGTCCTTTACAATTTGATAATCCATTAAATGTAAAAGTACAATACCAAACAGGCCAGGAAATCCTGGATGACATTGGTGATGTTGATGCTTTTGTTTCAGGCATCGGTACTGGCGGAACACTCATGGGAATAGGTAAAAGATTAAAAGAAAGCAATCCTAATTTTAAATTATTTGCATTGGAACCTAGTACATTATCTATTCTTAAAATGGGTATGGAAGAAGGCAGTCACATGATTGAAGGAATTGGTGATGATTTTATTCCTGGAATCATTGAAGAAGAGTTAATTGATGATATTGTACTGATTGATGATTTGGATGCAATTAACATGTCTAAAAGATTAGCTAAGGAATTTGGTTTAGGTATTGGAATTTCCAGTGGTGCTAATTTCCTTGCAAGTGTTTTAATTAATAAGGACAATATTAAAGTAGCTACTGTCTTTGCAGATGATAATAAAAAATATATTACTACTAAATTATCTGAGGAAATTGACAGGGATTCTAATTTAATTTCTAATAAAATTAAACTCATTAATTTTGAAGTAATTTAAAAAATAAGAAAAGTGAAGTATTTAAACTCCACTTGAAGTTAAAATAGTCATATTTTCTGTGTATAATGGTGTTGTATCATCACTTGAATCAACTACTTTTATTTCTGCTTTTGCAGGTGCTTGCTGATCAAAGTACAAAGCAGAAATTTTATATGTTTTTCCATTTTCAGGATTTATACTATTCCATCCAATTGTTGAATCAATTACTTTTCCGTTACTATCTAAAAAATCAACATTTACACTTAAATAATCAAAGTTTGAATCTACTTTAATGTCTCCAGTTATATAACCATCATAATATCCATAGCCGTCATTTGTTATATTTTGGGTTAAATTACCGATTGCCACTGAATTTTCAGCATTAATCTGATACACTGCCCCACCAGCTATTAATAATACAAATAACAAAACAACAGTTAAAATTGGAATTGCAAAAAGCTTTTTGTTTTTTGTATAATATCCTTTAAAGTATAATGCTAAAACAGCTGCAATAATGAATAAAACAGTAGATATCTCGCCAAAGCGGCCAATAAATGCATAAATTAACACACCTGTTGCAATAAATTCAACAGCTGCTATTAATGGTTCGTCGAATTTTTCCATTAAGATAATTCCAAATGCTCCTCCAATCACACCGATTGCCATTGCTGTTAGAATACTGTCCCATCCTACTAGTAACGGTGTACTTAAACCTTCAGCAATGGATATGATTATTCCAATAATAGCCAATATCAATGGTAGTTTTGTTGCAAATTCATTTTTATTTTTTGGTGCTGGAAGTTTGCTTTCGTTTGTTTTTTGGATAATATTACCATTAAGATTAAAACCACAAGAATCGCAAAACTCTGCATCATCTTCTAATTCTTTTCCACATTTTCTACAATATTGAGTCATTTATCTATCTCCTTATTATATTATATATTTGCATTGTATAAAATATTTGTTAATAAATTGATTTAATTTTGGTATTTTATGTTGACTCAAAGTGAGGTAGTTTAGAGGAAAATGTTATAAAAGTGTTGTTGACTAGTAACTAAAAACTGATGATTTTTATAATCAAAGTATTGATCTTATTATATAAATGGTGATGGTTTCATTATTTAAATACTGTTAATCATTTAAAAGGAAGAATACTCCTTCAATAATTAAAACAATACCAATAATGATTGCAATGTATATTGGTTGGTTAAGAGCAAATATAGCAAGTGCGATTGATACAATACCCATTAATAAAACAAGTATTGCTGTAAATGCAGATATTCTACCTAATTTTGATATCAATCCACTTATTCCGAATACAATCATGATAATTCCAACAATGTAGAATTGGAATCCAATTAAGAATGAAAGAGCATCAATAAAGAATATAAATCCGATTCCTAAAATAATTGATATGATTCCAAGTATTATTGGGATTATAGAGTAGGAAACTCCATCTTTTCTCATGGTATACCCCATATATGCTGCTGAAATACCGAAGAACAATAAACTTAAACCAACAATTATTGAAATTAGTTCTGATGAAAACATTGGGAATAATATGAATATTAAACCAACAATAATAGTTAAAATACCAGCTAATTTGTTACTTTCCATTTTTTTCACCTCCATTAAATTAATTATTTATATGATTGCAATATTATTTATAAATATGGTTGAATTTGAAGAAGTTATAAACACAAGAAGGAGTATCCGCCAATATCAGGATAAGGATATTGATGATGAACTAATATTAAAGATTCTAAGATCTGGAATGCAGGCGCCAGGTTCTAGATTTGGAGCAGAACCTTGGGAATTTGTTGTAGTTAAAAACAAAGAAACATTAAGAAAATTGGGTGAAATTAAACCACGTGTGAGTGATGCACCTGTTGCGATTGTACTTGTTGCAAATATTGAAAGAGCATTCTATAAAACTGTATGGCAACAGGATATGGGTGCAGCAGCCGAAAACATGTTGCTTGAGGCAGTAAATCTTGGATTAGGTGGTCTTTGGAATGGAGTTGCACCTGATGAAGAGAGGATGGCTAAAATAGGAGATATAATCGGAATTCATGATATTGAGGATTTAAAGCCATACTGCATTATCACATTGGGATATCCTGCTGATGGATTTGAAAATAAATTCATGGATAAATTTGATGAAAGTAGGATCCACTATGAAAGATACTAAATTTGATTTTGAAACTGTTATTGATAGGCATGACACTAATTGTCTAAAATGGGATTGTTTTGATGATGATTTGCCTATGTGGGTAGCAGATATGGATTTTAAAGTAGCTCCTACTATTAGTGAATCTATTTTAAAAAGAGCAAAGCATCCGATATATGGTTATACAATTGTTCCTGATGAGCTGTTTGAATCATATATTAATTGGTGGAATAGAAGGTATGATTTTGAAATGTCAAAAGAGAATATGATGTATTCTATTGGAGTAATGCCTTCCATATCCTCAATGATAAGATGTTTAACTGATGTTGGGGATGAAATACTGATACAGTCTCCTGTTTATCATGTATTTTATTATGTAATTGAGGAAAATGATCGCAAAGTCATAGAAAATGAATTGATTTATGAAAATGGCATATACAGAATTGATTTTGATGATTTGGATGAAAAACTTTCAAAAGTGAAGATGATGATTCTTTGCAATCCTCATAATCCAATTGGTAAAACCTGGTCAAAGGAGGAATTATATAAAATTGGGCAATTATGTAGCAAGAATGATGTTATTCTAATATCTGATGAGATTCACTGTGATTTGACAGATCCGGATATTAAATATAATCCTTTTGAAATTTCATCTAACTATAAAAAAGTGATTACTTGCTTATCTCCATCAAAATCATTTAATATTGCTGGTTTTCAAAGTTCCATTGTTCATACAAAAAATAAGGAGTTATTTGAAAAAATTAAGATGCAATTGCATATTGATAATTCAGATTCATGCAATGTGTTTGCAACAAATGCAGTAATTGCAGCTTATAATGATTCTGAAGAATGGCTGGAAAAACTTAAAATAACCTTATTTGAAAATAAGATATTCGTTCGAAACTATCTAAAAGAGGAATTGCCAATAATCAAGTTACTTGATTGTGATGCAACATATCTACTCTGGCTTGACTGTTCTAGTTTAAACATTCCATCAAAAGAAATATCTGAGTCTTTAAGAGCAAATCAAGGTTTGTTTTTATCTGCAGGTATTGACTTCGGTAAAAATGGGGATGAATTTTTGAGAATGAATATTGCATGTCCTAAAAAAATATTAAAAGAGGGACTAGAGAGATTAAAGGAAGGCATTATATCTTTGAATAGTTAATCCATATTTTATGTGATTAATGGGAAGTAGAAAATACTTTCTTCCCATCAATGTATGCATTGTATATATCAGTGTTTTAAAAAATCCTGAATTAACCAATCAGATATGCTTATGTCTGATTCGTATCTTGTAATTTCCTCTTTTTTAAACCATTTTGCTTTTAATATTTCGTCCCCGTCAACAGTTATATCTCCAGATTCATATTCTGCTGTAAAAGCAAGCATTAATGAGTTTGGAAAAGGCCAGGATTGACTTCTTTTATATTTTAAATTTTTTATTTTTATCCCAACTTCTTCTAGGACTTCTCTTTTGACTGCTTCTTCAATTGATTCACCAGGCTCAACAAAACCGGCAATAAGTGCATATTTTATTGTTTCATGGTAGCTGTGTTTTGCCATGAGTAGTTCATCACCTTTTCTAATTGCTACGATAATTGCAGGAGCAATGCGAGGATAATGGTTTTGTCCACATTTTGGACATTTTAACATCATGTCCTTTTCATCTATTTGTGTTCTGGTTCCGCACTTTCCGCAGAACTGATGTGAAATGTACCAATCGTTTACCAAAACGGCTTTTCCAGCAATATGATAAATGTCAGGATTGAATTCATAAATTTCTTTCAATTCATAAAATGTGGTATCACTTTTAACATTAATGACAAATGCTCGTTTATTTTTGTATGTTCCAATATAAAAACAAAAGTTAACCTTAAACTTATCAATAGATTTTGCCAATTGTTTATTATCATCTAAAAACAATTCTCTGTTTTCATTAAAAATAAATAAATAATCATTGGCAGTTGGTGTAAATGTTTCATTAAAGTCAATTTGATAATTTTCATAAAGGGATTTTTCAATCATGTTAATTAATATGTTTTTAAATTACTTAAAATTTATATTAGATTACAAACAAAAATTATGTTGGTGATATTAATGGTATCTGAAAATATGGAAAAAGCATTAAATGAACAATTAAATGCTGAAGTTTACTCTGGATATTTATACTTATCCATGGCATCTTATTTTGAAGATGAAGACTTATCAGGATTTGCTAACTGGATGAGAGTACAAGCAAATGAAGAATTAGAACATGGAATGAAATTCTACGATTATATTATCAGAAGAGGGGCATCTGTTACTTTAACTGCTATTGAAGCACCTCAAACTGAATGGGATAGTCCACTTGCAGCATTTGAACATGTATTAGAACATGAAAAAACTGTAACTGGTCTTATTAATAATTTAGTAAACATTGCTATTGAAGAAAAAGACCATGCAACCAACAATTTCCTCCAATGGTTTGTAGAAGAACAAGTTGAAGAAGAGGAAAATGCAATGGAATTAGTTGCAAAAGCTAAATTAGCTGATGGTGACAACAGATTAATGTATGAGTTAAACAAAGAATTAGCTGCTCGTGCACCATCTCAATCTGAAGACTAGATTCACTCTAGTCTAACCTTATTTTTTTTATATGCATTTATATTTCCTTTGAAAATATAGAATTAAAGGTCAAATAGATTATATCAGTATTTACAACTTGTTTTTCTAAAAATGATATAACAACATTTATAAAACTTCCTTTACATATATTTATAAGATAAATTTTTATAAATTGGTGAAAAAATGATAATTAAAGCACCTTCAAGAATACATATGTCTCTTATTGACTTGAACGGGTCATATAGAAGAGTCGATGGTGGTATTGGATTGGCATTGGCTGATCCACAATTTGTTTTGGAAGTTGAACAAATTGAAAGTGGAATAGAAATTGAATTCGCAGATAATGTAACAGATGAAGAAGCAATTGAAGAATGTAAGGAAAAGATTCCTGATGCAGCTAAAAAAACTGTTGAATACTTTAAAATTGATTCTGGTTTCAAATTTATTGTTCACAATACTTATCCTCCACATTCCGGATTTGGAAGTGGAACTCAAATTTCTGTATCAACTGCACATTTAATAACTGAAACTATGGGTATTGAAGTGGAAAGTAATGTACTCAGTAGCATTGTAGGAAGAGGAGGAACCTCTGGAATTGGGACATACACTCATGATTTAGGAGGCTTTATCTTAGATGGCGGACATAGTAAAGAAGAAAAACCATTATTCTTACCTTCAGGTGCTTCTAAAGCAAAACCTGCAACATTAATTGCAAGATACGATTTTCCAGAAGAATGGAAAATTCTAATTGCAATTCCAGAAATCGAAAAGCATATGGAAGGTGATGATGAAGTGGATGTTTTCCAAACTTATTGTCCTATTCCAAAAGAAGAAGTAGAACAAGTATCTCACTTAATCCTGATGAATCTTGTTCCGTTTATGATTGAAAAAGATATTAAAAACTTTGGATGGGCTATAAGTGAACTTCAAAAAGTTGGTTTTAATAAATTGGAACATTCCCTTGATGTGAGTTATTTGCCAGCTATGCAGGCTATGGAAAAAGCAGGTGCATATGGTGTAGGTATTTCCTCATTTGGACCAGTTCTATATACTGTTTTTGATGAATCAAATGATTTTATTGTAGAAAAAACCAAAGAGATAATTGGTGAAAATGGTACAGTATTCGTAACTAAAGCGCAAAATCATGGATTTGTTATTGAAAAATAATATTTCCTTTCTTTTTTTATTAGTTTTCATTGTCTTAATATTTTTATATCTGCATGGAACAGGTCAAGAATTTTATTTTGAATATAGGTTATTCCAATTGAGCATATTACAACAATAATATAGTTTAAAACCCAATTTAATTCTCCAAAAATCATTGGTATTATTGTTATGAACAGTATGTGCCATAGATATATCCAGAGGGAAGATTTAGAACAGAACTCGATAAATCTGTTTGGTTTTAAGTTACATTTTTTAAATATACTGAGCAGTAGGAAAGATACAAATAATGCATAACTTATGTAATATACTGTTGGTGGATATTTCATAATTTGTGTTGGTTGAAACATTCCAGTATTCAGATAAATAATATATGCTGAAACAATAAATGCAATTAGACAAATCATTGAAATAATTCTATCAGTCTTTGGGCTTGTTTTTTTAGAAATCATTCCAAGCAAATATATGATTCCATATGGAATGATATAAGCTAATATAAACTCAAAAATAATATTTAATTCATTTATTTTTAAGAATACAGCTATTTCATAGAGAATATAAATCAAAAGCAGGATTAAAAATTGAATATAATCATTTTCAATTTTATCGAAATAGTATATTACTGGAGTTACAAATGTACAGATGAGAAATATTCTTATAATCCAGACATATGGTAGTCCATCAAGTAATAAAAAGCTATTGATTATAAAAGTGCTGTCGTATGGGTAAGTTCCATTTATTGGAAAAAGCACCATTATTGAAAAGAATACAATTAGAAAAATCCATGTTGGGAATAATAGACGACTAATTCTCTTCCAAAAATACCTTAAGAATGATTTGTTTTGTTTAAGGTTTCTCTTAAATGAGTCAACTGCAAGGAATCCTGAAATCATCACCATCAAAGGAACATCGAAATTTCTAATTTGCAGTATGCCTGTATCTGTTGAAATATGGGCTAATATGATACATAAAAGACCAATTACTTTTAAATAATCTATAAATATTACTCTACTTGAATTCATTTATTTCACGTAAAAAAAGAGTAGATAATTAAAAATTATCTATAAATTGTAAACTTCATCGGATGGTATGATAACGATTTCATTTTCGTGTAATGAATCTATTAATTTATCCATATCATCAGCATGTAGTAATAAAATAGCTTTACCAACTTTATCATGTGTAAATGCATAAAGATACTCTAAATCTATATTATTATCTTTCATGACTTGTAATACCGTTGTAAGACCGCCTGGTGTATCATTCATTTCAACACCAATGATTTCTGTAATCTTAACGAGGAAATTATTTTCTTCTAAAATTTCTTTTCCTTTTAATGGATTATCTATAACAAGTCTTAAAATACTGAATTCTGAAGTATCTGCCATGCACATAGCTCTTATATTAATACCCTCTTTTGAAAGTATTTCAAGAGGCTTTGACAAACTGCCTATTTTATTCTCTAAAAAAATTGATAATTGTTTGATTTTCATGTTTAATCTCCTTAGTGTAACTTCCTTTTATCAATTACTCTTTTTGCTTTTCCTTCAAATCTTGGCAATGTTTTTGGTTCTACCAATGTAACTTTCACACGAATACCTGTTTCATTTTCAATTGATTTACCAATTTTGTTTTTAATTGCCATCATTTCTTTTACACCATCAAAGAAAAGATCTTTTGATGCTTCTACTTTGACTTCAATTTCATCTAAAGTTCCAGGTCTTGTAACTATAATCATGTAATGAGGCTCTACATCACCAACTTTAAGTAATGCTTTTTCAATTTGGGATGGGAAAATAGCTACTCCTTTTACTTTAATCATATCATCAGATCTACCTGTAATTCTACTCATTCTAGCATGAGTTCTACCACAACTACATTTTTCATATGTGATTGTGGTTAAGTCTTTTGTTCTAAATCTTATAATTGGCATTCCTTCTCTTTCAAGGTTAGTTAAGACTAGTTCTCCAGGTTTATCCCCACCAATTACATTACCTGTATTTGGTTCGATAATTTCTGGATAGTAAATATCTTCTGCAATATGTAGTCCTTGTTGTGCTTTACATTCTACACCAACACCAGGTCCCATAAGTTCAGTTAATCCATAAATATTGTATGCTTTAGCACCAAATAATTCTTCTACTTTTTGTCTGATTTCTTCTGTCCACATTTCAGCTCCGAATCCAATGGCTTTAATTCCTAAATCTTTTGGATCAATTCCATCTTCAAGAGCAACTTCTCCAATGTGTATTCCATAAGATGGGGTAAATATTAATCCAGTAGTACCAAAATCACTCATAATTTCAATTTGTCTTCTGGTTTGACCGGTTGATATAGGAATGATTGTTGCACCGATTTTATGAGATCCGTAATGCACTCCAAAACCACCTGTAAACATTCCATATCCATGGGTATTTTGGATGATGTCATTTTCACCAAGGCCCATCATAGTAAGTCCACGTGCTGTTGTTTCTGCCCATGTATCTAAATCTTTCTCAGTATATCCTGAAACTACAGGTTTACCAGTAGTACCTGAAGAGGAGTGTAATTCTTTAATATCTTTAATATCTACTGCAAAAAGCCCAAATGGATAACTTTCTCTTAAATCATCTTTTGTTATGAATGGAAGTTTTTCAATATCTTTTAAAGTTTCTATATCTTCTGGATAAACTTCAGATTCTGAATATCTTTTATTGTAGTAAGGTATCTTATCAAATGCCCTTTTTACAGTTGCTTGAAGTTTTTTTAATTGTAATTCTTCAAGATCAGGCCTTGACATGGTTTCAATTTCTTCATTCCAAAACATATTTTGCCTCATTTTTATTTAATTATATTAATTATATTATTTCAATACCTTAAAACTTACTGATTTTGATTTGTACCATTATTATTTAAATAATGAAGTTAAAATGTAATATTGATATTTATTTATTTACATATCGGATAAATTAATATTTTATTTAAAATTAAATTGATTATGGAGAAATTAATATGGATATGATGAGTGTTTTACGGCAATTAGGTATTTTTGCAGCAGTTCTTATTTTTGGGATTAAAATAGGACTTGCATCAGGATTAGCTCATTTAAATAAAAAACTATTTGCAATAATCTGCATATCTTATGGAGGAGGAGTAATTATTATTTCATACATTGCTTCTTTCTTTGCGGAACAATTAGTTCAAGCAATTTACAGTTATAATACAATTTTTTATATTATAATGGCTTCAATCATGATTATTGCTGGTCTGTTTACAATAAGAGAATGGAAAATACATGACAAAAATACATCAACCGCAACTTCCTTAGCTATTATTGCTCCTTGTCCTTGTTGTTTTGGTTCAATAATTGCAAGTGTGTTAATTGTTGCACCAACTATTGGGGTCAGCTCACTTAATTTAAGTTGGTATGCTGCTGGTGCTCTTGTTTTAGTAATGATTATAACTTATTTTGCGTCAAATACTATTCTTAGGTTTATCAATAAACCTTATCCTATTATTTTGGGCAATTTCATGCTTTTACTTGGTACATATTTCTTGCTTTCAGCTATTGTAATTCCAAATATTGCAGTTACATTAACTAAAACATTAAGTTCTATAACTATTAGTTCTCCTCAAGATATACTTATGGTGATTTTAGCATTTGCTATTTTATTATTTGGTGGTATCTTTTTAACTAAAAGAGGTAAGACTATTTTCGATTAGATTTTTAGGTGAAAATTATGGTTTTTAATATTCCTGGTGGGGAGTTTTTAACAGGTTCTCTTGATGTGATTTCACAAAGTTTAACAATTCCAGTACTTGTTATTTTACTTGTGATTGTTATAATTACTATTATCACATTAGGAGGAATTATTGCAGAATATACTTCAAGAAAAAAAGTTTCTGTTGGAACAATAAGAGATTTAATTTATGATATCAATGATTCTAAATCTGTTGATGATTTGAAAAATGTGATTAACAATGCAAAAATTCCTAAATCTCAAAAAAGAGTTTTAATTGAGCTTGCATCATCTGAACGTTTAGGAAATGATTCAAGGGATGCATTGGCTCGTAAATTATTTGAATTTGAAGAAGAAAAAACATTAGCTACATTAAAAAAAACGGATATTATTACACGTATTGGACCAACATTAGGTTTAATGGGTACTTTAATTCCAATGGGTCCAGGTCTTGCTGCATTAGGTGCAGGGGATATCAATACTCTTGCAACTTCTCTGACTGTTGCATTTAATACAACTATTGTGGGTATTGGATCTGGTGCTTTATGTTATTTTATTGGTAAAATTAGATCTGGATGGTATGATAGTTATTTATCTGATTTAGATGCTTTGATTGATGCAGTTTTAGATTTCATGAATATATAGTGATTTTATGCCAAGGAAAAAAAGCAGGCGAAGGTCAAAAAGAGTTGAAGAAGATCCAATGGCTGGAACAGCAAACCTTGTAGATGCAATGTTAGTCATTGCTGTTGGTTTTCTAGTTTTTGTTATTATAAGCTGGAATATGCAGGCAATGATTGATCCAGATCAATCTATACAGGAAAGCATGCAACAACACACTACTGAAGTTGACCAAGGCCAAAAATTAAATGAAACACCTGACACTTCAAACAGTTCAGGTCAAGGATATACAGAAATGGGTAAAGTATACAAAGATCCATCTACGGGTAAACTGATTATGGTGGAAGGTTAATCCTTTCACATTTAAACTTTTTTAATAAGAATATTTATAAACTACTTTTACTAAACTAATAGTTACGAATTTTTAATGGTGTTTAAGTATATGGAATTCTGTCCAGATTGTGGTGCAATGTTAATGCCTAAAAAAGGCAAGATTAAATGTACATGTGGCTATAAAAAATCTCTAAGTAAGGATGATTTAGAAGAACAATATAATATGAAAGGAGAAACTAATCCTGAAATCAAAGTGATTGTTAAAAAAGATAATTATATGGCATTGCCAACAACAAAAATAACTTGCTATAAATGTGGTGGAACTAAAGGATACTGGTGGACAGTGCAAACCCGTTCGGCCGATGAAGCTCCAACTAATTTTATAAGATGTGCCAAATGTGGTAACACTTGGAGAAGTTCCAATTAAAGATTAATTTGCTTTTGAGTAAAAAAAGATTAAAATAATAAAATTATTTTAATCGATTTATGATGACTCAATTTCAGGACGCTTAAATGTTTGCATGAATATTGTCCTTGAACCAATGTTGACTGTTTTATCAGCAATACGTTCGAAATATCTTGCTATTGTAATAACTTTGAGGAAATATTGGATGGATTCCTTATTTTTAATAATGTCTGTGGACTGTTCTAAAATGGAATCATACAATTCATCAATTTTATCGTCATCAACTGATAGCTCTTTAGCCTTTTCTGTATCCTGATTTAAGAATGCAAAGATGGATTTTTTGATCATGTATTGAGTACAGTTCCCCATATACTTCAGTTTCATGATTATGATTTCAGGAATTTCAATGTTTTGGATATTTTTTATTGATTCTGCAATCTTCATGAATAAGCGACAAATTCTTTTGATATGACTTAATAGTCTAAGACTGGATTCAATAAACATTAAATCCCTAGCTACTGGTTGTTCAATAGCCATAAAGCTAATACATTCTTTTTCTAAGTCGATTGTTTTAATGTCAACATCATTGGATCTATTTAATATATTAAGATATGTGCTTTCATCATAGCATTCTAATAAGCTAACAGTATCGTTATTTGATATGATGGTTAAATCACCAAGTTCTTCTATATTTTTTGCAATGTTTTCAATTCTATTTTTAAATGAAATGCTTGGATACTCTTTATTCATATTCGGTCCTCCAAATTAAATTTTTTTCTAATTCAATTAATCCTTTATCCGAATCGGCCGGTAATGTACTCTTCGGTTTTTTTCTCTTTTGGATTGATGAATATCTGTTCTGTTTTCCCACTTTCTAGAATCTCACCATTCAAGAAAACGGAAGTGTAATCTGAAACTCTTGAAGCCTGTTGCATATTATGTGTTACGATAATAATTGTATAATCTTCTTTGAGTCTATGTATCAAGTCTTCAATTTTAAGAGTTGAAATTGGATCCAAGGCAGAGCAGGGTTCATCCATTAAAATAACTTCAGGATTATTGGCAATGGTTCTTGCAATACATAACCTTTGTTGTTGGCCTCCAGATAATCCCATTGCGGATTTATCAAGTTTATCCTTAACTTCATCCCATATAACTGCCGCCTTGAGGGATTCAGTTACTCTTTCTTTTATGAAATCTTCATCATCGATTCCATGTATTCTTAAACCATAAGCGACATTTTCATATATTGATTTTGGAAAAGGATTAGGCTTTTGAAAAACCATGCCCACTTTTTTTCTTAATTCAACAACGTCAATATTGGGATTATAGATACTTTCATCGTCAATATAAATATCACCGTCGTAGCTGAAGGTAGGTATTAAATCATTCATTCTATTGATAGATCTTAAGAAAGTTGATTTACCGCAACCAGAAGGCCCTATCAATGCTGTTATGGAATTTTTTGGGAATGTGATATTAATATTTTTAAGAATTTGTATATCTCCAAAGTAAGTATTCAAATCATTGACTTTAATTCTATTCATATGTAAACCTCTTTTTTTAATGTTGATATGTGATAAATGTTAATCAGTAATGCTTTTGTTTATTTGATTTTTACTTTCCTATCATTTTTTTCTGATATTTTCTCACGAAATAATTTGTAAGAAAAGTCATGACTAAAACAATAATTACAAGAACTGCAGCAGTACCATAAGCGTTTGGCAGTGAGATGCCTTCTGTTGCTAAGATGTATAAATGCAACGGTAATGGCCTACCCGGATCGAGCATGGATATAGGTATTGATGTGGATGAACCTACAGCATACATAACAGCGGCTGCTTCGGATATGGCTCGTGTCATTCCGAAAATAACTCCTGTAATGATTCCTGGAAGTGCAGCAGGTAAAACAACTCTATAAATTGTTTGCCATTTAGTAGCACCCAAACCTAGGCTTCCTTCTTTATATGTATCTGGAACTGAGGATAATGAGACTTCTGCAATCTGAAAAATCGTTGGTATTGCCATAATAGCTAGTACCAATCCTCCTGAGAGAATGGACCATTTCAAACCTAAAAATTTCACAAAAAATGACATCCCAAATAATCCAAAGATAATTGAAGGAATTGAAGCTAGAGTCTTAGCACCAAAACGAATCAATTCGGTCAATTTTCCATTTTTAGAATATTCTGCAATATATATGGCTGCACCAACACCTAAAGGAGTAGCTATAATGGTTGAAATGGAGGTTACATATAAACTTGAGATAATCATTGGAAAAATTCCACCTGATTTGCCGGAATCAATGGTCTGTCCAAATATGAATTCAAGATTTAATGCAGGAAGCCCATTAATAAGAATATATCCTAAAATGATAATTAAAATAGATAATGTAAGAACTCCTGAAAATATGAATACATAATTCATTATTTTTTGAGATTTTTTTGCTGAAATAAAGTTAAAATTCATAAAGTTCCTCCTTCAATGTCTATTTTATATTTGCGTTGAATATAATTGGCAATTACCAGTAGCAATAATATAATAAGGAATAATATTACTGCAGTAGCGAACAATGCATTATGGTGTAATCCAATTGCATAGTTCATCTCTAAAGCTATATTTGAAGTTAATGTTCTCACAGGAGAAAATAGTGAACTTGGTATTTGTGATACGTTACCTGCAACCATGATTATGGCTAATGTTTCTCCAATAGCTCTGCCCATACCTAATATGATTGCAGTTACTATGCCGGGTAAGGCAGTTGGAAATATTACGTGCTGAATTGTCTGCCAATTTGTTGCACCTAATCCTAAAGATGCTTCTTTATATTCATGTGGTACTGTACATAAAGCATCAAAGGATACTGAAGTAATTGTGGGTAAAATCATGATTGCAAGGATAATACCTGCAGTGAATATACTAAAACCACTTCCTCCAAAATAGGTCCTTGTAAGTGGAACAAGAACTGTAAGGCCGAAAAATCCATATACTACTGATGGAACTCCAGATAATGTTTGAATGACTGGATTTAGTAAACCATTGATTTTTTCATTTGCAACCTCTGCCATAAATATGGAACATAAAACTGACAAAGGAACTGCAATAATCAATGCAAACAGTGTAACACATATAGATCCTACAATCATTGCGAATACACCGAATTTTTCATCATTAGGGGACCAAATTAGACCGAATAAGAATTTTGTAAATCCATATTCTTGGAATGCAGGTAATGCCTCAATGAAAATGAATCCCAATATTGTTAAAATTATGAAAATGGAGAATAGTGCTGTAATAGTTAATCCTTTTTCTATTAAAAATTCTGATAAATTATTTTTTTTTCATTTTAGACCTCATGAAATTAACTTGTAGACTTTATAATTTTTTCATTGTTAAGAATTTTTTGAGCTTCAGAACCATTTACCCACTCTATGAAATCTTTTAATTCACCTGATGGATTTCCTTTTACAAGGAAGAGAAATGGTCTTTGCAATTCATAAGATCCATCTGCAATAGTTTCAATGCTAGGATTTACACCATCAATAGATAAGGATTTTGCATCATCAGACATATCAGCAAATGATACGAAACCAATGGCATTTTCATCTTGTTTTACAGACTGTTTTACGGATTCAGTTGAACTTTGCACGATTGCATTGCTTTTGATCTTTGTATTTTCATCCATTATGAGGTTTTCAAATGCATCTAAAGTACCGGAACCTGCTTCACGAGTAATAATATGTATTTCTCCATCTGTTCCTCCAACTTGATTCCAATTAGTAATTTTTCCTGAGAATATATCTTTCAATTGGTCTTTTGATAAATCATTTACTATATTTTTATTGTTAACTGCTATTACAATACCATCGTTACCTATATTATATTCAGTCAATCCTTGTTTTTCATCATCTTTTAATTCTTTAGAGCTTGTTCCAATATCTGCTAGGCCTTCTTGAGCACTTTTAATGCCTACACTGGAACCTCCTCCTTGAACATTAATTTTAATATCTGGGTGAGTTTTTTCATAGGTTTCTGCAAGTTTTTCAGATACAGGTTGAACTGATGATGAACCTACGATATTAACTCTTTCAGAGCTTCCAGAACCTGAGAAAAGCGTGATTCCTCCGATAATGAATATTGCAATGATTATTATTGTAATTTTTTTCGTAGTTTTCATTTAAATAACTCCTTGTTTTTTTTAAAATGTGTGAATATTTCCTATTACACAATTAAGTGATTATTTTTTGAATATATAAATATTACTAAAATAGGAATTATTATTCTCATAAAGTGAATAAAATTAAAGGAAAAATATACCTAAAAAAGTAGTATTTCACAAAATATGATTAAAAAATCACAAAAATTTTATTAAAGTAGAATAAAGCAATTAATAATTCAGGCAATAGTTTATAACTTAAAAAAATAAATAATAATGGATTAAAATAGTGATTTATTCCCTGAAGGTACGGGGAATTGTTGGTCGTGGGATATCCTTATGGAATTCTGCAGCCAGTTCTATAATTTCAACTGAAATGTCTCCCATCCTTTCAAATGATTTAATTACACGAGATATGTAAATATAGTAATTTGATTCTTCAACATTATCAAATGATGTTTCAATCATTTGTTTTGCAATCAAATTCAAAGCTTTTTCCTGATTTTCATGCATTTTTTCTTCTGTATCCATTAAATCCCCACGTAACTCTAAATTTTTGCTGATGAATGCATCTGTTGAATATGAAATGGACTTTTGTGCATAATTGTGCATCTTATTTAATATTTTCAAAAGCTCATCGTCAACAGGATGTTCTTCATTGATAACAAACTTAGCAATATGTCCTGAATAATCACCAATACGCTCAAGATTGTATGCTACTTCGTTGAATAATAGAATTTTGGAAAGCTTGGAATGTGGATCTATGTTGATAACAGTTTCAACAGACGAGCGAACCTTTTCAAACATGTTATTTGTGGTAAAATCTAATTCTAAAGCTTGATCTGCAATTTCAGCATCATTATTTAAAATAGCATCAAAAGACATTTGAACCTCTTTTTTGACATGTTCAGTCATGTTTTTTAGCAGGTTTTCGATTAAGAAATAAGCAGAGTGCTGTTTTGAATTAAAAATAGGATTTGAAGAGCTATAAATCTCATCATATTTATTTAAATCAATAACATAAGATCTTTTTACAATATCTTTCTCAATTAATGGTTTAAGTAACTGGGTAACATACCTGCGACTAATGCCTAATTTTTCAGCAATTTCTTCTTGGGTCGCCGGTTTATCATAAAAAATAATATCTATAATGTCTTCTAAAGTTTTGTTACTTTTGGTCAATAAAGCACCTCATAGTTTATAATGTATATATAATAATTAGTTAGCATATCTGAATATTAATAATTATGCAATAAATAAAAGATAATTGTATATTATATTGAATGTTTTTTTTTGATTCTATGTTATAGTTTGTGTTTTTCATTGTTGAAATACAAGACTTAACACTACTTTTAAACTTTAAAGGATTGTATTTGCTTTTAGTGATATACTTAATGAAATATATCATATTATTGTAAAATTGCTGTAAATAATTTATATGATTTAAAATAAAGTAGTAAGTAATGAAGCATCTTGAGAAAACATTAAGGTCAGTAGTTGAAAATCCGAAGTATATTTTCCGTTTGACTATTCAGGGTATAATGGTTGGTATATTTGCTGGATTGATGGTGTGTTTGTATCGTTTTTTACTTTCAACATCAGAACATATTTTAAGAAATTATTTAACTATAATTCAAACAAATGTATTTTACATTGTATTGTTTTTTGTTTTTTTAGCAATTTTAGGACTTTTAATTGATTGGATAATTAAATGGGAAGTTGATTCTGCAGGTAGTGGAATACCTCAGGTTTATGCTGAAGTAAAAGGACATATGGAAGCTAATTGGGTAAAAATATTGTTCTCTAAAATTGTTGCAGGAGTAATAACTACTCTTGGCGGTTTATCTCTTGGTCCTGAAGGTCCATCTGTTCAAATTGGTGGTATGGCTGGAAAAGGTGTTGCTCATCTTTTTAAAGGATCAAAAACAGATGAATTGAGGTTGATACTTGTTGGTTCTGCTGTTGGTATTACTGCAGCATTTAATGCGCCACTAGCTGGGGTATTATTTGTTATGGAAGAAATAAATCATGGATTCGACAAAACATTAATTTTCATAGCTTTGGTATCAGCTATTGTATCTGATTTTATCTCAAAATCTATTTTTGGCCAAGCTACTGTTCTTGCATTTCCAATAAATAACATTCCTTTGGAAAATTACTGGCTTTTCATTGTTTTAGGAATTGTAATTGGTATTATAGGATATACATATAATGTGGGAATGTTAAAATTAAGTGATTTTGAAAACCGTCTTAAAATTCCCTCTAAACTTAAATTTGTAGTAGTATTTGTCGTTTCAGGTGTTGTTGCACTTACAATTCCTGAAATTAGTGGTGGAGGACATTTTATGATGGATATTTTGGATGTAGCTATTCCATCCTTAGGCGTTTTAGTCTTTCTTTTAGTCTTAAAATATTTATTTTCAATATTTTCATTCTCATCAGGAGCACCTGGTGGAATATTCTTGCCAATTTTGGTATTGGGAGCATATATTGGAGCAATATTTGGATCTGTTGTAGTTACAGCATTTGGCATGGAACATAATCTAATCTATAAATTCATTGTTATTTCAATGGCAGGATTTTTTGCAGCAACGGTAAGATCTCCAATAACGGGGATTGTTTTAATAGCTGAAATGTGCGGGTCCACGGAATCTTTGGTTGCAATGATTATAGTATCTTTAATAGCTTATGTAGTTCCAACAATTTTAGGAAATGAACCAATATATGAGTCATTATATGACAGATTACTTTTAAAGAAAAACAGAGAATTTGTTAAAAAGCCTTCAAAACAGGTTTTATCAGAATATGTTGTGCCACTTGATTGCGATTACATCAATTTTAAAATTAAGGATATTCCATTTCCAAAAAATGCAATTGTAGTATCTGTTATTCGTAATGGTAAATATATAATTCCAACTGAAGAATTTAATATTAAATATAGTGATCAGGTTCATATTTTAACTGATGTTAATGATTATCCATTTGTAAGAGAAGAGATTGAAAAACTATTTGGTGGTTAAATGAGCTGATTTTTAAAATGAAAACTGTTATCAGATTTGAAGATAAAAAGGTAATGAAAAATTGAATCTACTAAAAGTAGTTATTCAGGCACATTATTCATATAATTAATAGCATGAGAGCTTATTGTAAGTATATGATAAGTAAGATACTGGCAAGTTTCAAAATACGTGAATTTACTAAAATTATTTCTATGTCAAAGAAAATTATTTGTAATTAGTTGTTTCATTAGGAGTTATTTTTGCTAAAAGGGTTATTGATGGTGATGACAGTAATATAGGGATAATGAGAATTTTAATTTTGATTCAAATAATACTGGTGTGAATAATTTAATAAATCAGTAACTTTGATAAAAAAGCTCCAGAATCAAAAAAAAGTTGTAAACGAAAACAAAGTTACAAGAATACTCATGTAACCTAAACAGTTAAGACAAACTGGTCTTCGATTGATGTTTGGTTTTAGTATTAAGGGTGTGAGTTTTGTTCTTATTTCACATAAGAAAAAATAAACAATAAATGATTTATTTCATTTAATCATTTTTAAAATAAAAAAATTAGTACTAAAAAGTACTAATTACCATGTACGAGAGTTTAACTCTCTAAATTGTGCTGATGTGGATACATGGGAGTTAAGACCACCATCTACATTGATTATTTGTCCAGTAACATATTCACTTTCATCAGATGCGAAATATACGCACATATGACCTATATCTTCTGGACCACCATAACGGTTTACCATGATATTACTTAAGAAAATGTTTCTTAAGACTTCAGGCACATTTGCTTCATTTTCTGGAGTTACTATTAATCCAGGACGTACACAGTTACAACGAATATTATCTTTACCATATTGGAGTGCGGTGTATTGTGTAAGCATGTCAACACCAGATTTAGCACATGCATAAGCAGTAGAACCTAAATCCCCACCACATGATGCCATTGATCCAATGTTTATAATAGATCCACCATTTTCATTTTTTTGTAAGTATGGAATTACACATTTTGTAGCATAGAATGTACCGCGTAAATCACTCTCAAAGATAGCATCCCACATGTCTATAGTCAATTCACTAATACTTCCGTCTTTTAGAGCTACATTAGCAGCATTGTTTACTAAAATGTCAATATTTCCATATTTTTCTGCAGTATCATCAATTAATTTTTCAATACTGTCAGTGTCAGTAATATCAAAGAAGTGATAAGAAGCTTCTCCTCCTTCTTTTGTGATATTATCAACAACTGCTTGTCCTTTTTCTTCTCCACGTCCACAAATAACTACTTTAGCACCTTCTTCAGCAAACAATCTAGCAATGCCGATTCCAATGCCACTTGTAGAACCAGTAACGATAGCTACTTTATCTTTTAATCTATCCATGAACATTTCCTCCTTAAAATAAAGTGTAATTAAAACACTACATAATTGTTTATAATCTGGTATATATTAATTAATCGATTGGGTAATGTTTGTTTTTTTGGTTATTGTCTCCATAAAATCAGGTGATTAATGAATAATTGAGTATTTGTTAAAATCATTTAGTCAAATATAAATAATAATAACAATAAAATCTTATCCGATAACTTAAAATGATTTAAGTTGATATTTTTATAGAGGTTAAACTATGGTAAGTGTAAACATAGAAGCAAAAAAAACCGTAGATGTAATGATTGAAAAAGCAGATGCATTAAACATCGCTGTAGAAACCTTATCAAATGGTGCTACCGTTTTGGATTGTGGTGTGAATGTAGATGGAAGTTTTAAAGCAGGTGAACTTTATACTAAAGTTTGTCTTGGTGGACTTGCAGATGTTGGAATTTCCATTCCTGGAGATTTATCTGAAAAATTCGCTCTTCCTTCAGTAAAAATTAAAACTGATTCACCTTCTATCTCAACTTTAGGTTCTCAAAAAGCAGGTTGGTCAGTATCTGTTGGAGATTTCTTTGCACTTGGTTCTGGTCCTGCAAGAGCAATTGCATTAAAACCAGCTGAAACTTATGAAGAAATCGGTTATGAAGATACCGAAGCGGATTTAGCTATTTTAACTTTAGAAGCTGATGTATTACCTGGTGAAGAAGTCGCTCAATACATTGCTGATGAATGTAAAGTTGATGTTAAAAATGTATACTTACTCGTAGCTCCTACTTCATCTTTAGTTGGATCTATCCAAATTTCTGGTAGAGTAGTTGAAAACGGAACCTACAAAATGTTAGAAGCTATCAAATTTGATGTAACTAAAGTAAAACATGCAGCAGGTATTGCACCTATTGCACCAGTTGACCCGGATGGACTTAAAGCAATGGGTAAAACTAACGATGCAGTATTATTTGGTGGAAGAACTTACTACTATGTAGAATCTGATGAAAATGATGATATTGCTGATGTTGCAGCTAAATTACCTTCCTCTGCAGCAGATGGATATGGTAAACCATTCTTTGATGTATTTAAAGAAGCTGAATTTGACTTCTACAAAATTGATAAAGGAATGTTCGCTCCTGCTGAAGTTGTAATCAATGATTTATCAACTGGTAAAATTTACAAAGAAGGATTTGTTAACGCAGATTTACTTAAAAAATCCTTTGGTTTAGATGAATAAATTTATTCATCCTTTTTCTTTTTTTTAATGAGTTTTAGTTTATTACTTTATTTTTTAACTAATTTTAAATAGTAT
>NZ_JBNMGD010000011.1:0-36754 GCF_050872065.1 Methanobrevibacter sp. | reverse complement strand
TATTTTCTTTTAAAATTTTTTCTGTATCATCATTACTTTCCGTAAGCATATATTTTATTTCTACTATATTTACATTTTTTTGTTTTTTTAAATTTTTATTTAAATTTAAGATGTATTTACTAGCATTATATAAAGGACAAATAATAGTAATTTTTTCTTTCATCTAACACACACCTCATTGTCTTCACTTTAATAATTATATCTTATTTTATTCCTAGGTAATACTATTAAAAACTGTAGTTTTAAAAATTGTCATAAAAAATTAAAAATTTGTAAGGAAAAATATAATGCATTTAAAAGTAGATTTGAAGTTCTATTAAAATGATATTTTAATTATAAAATGCAAGTATACAATTAAATTTATTAAAAAAATAATTCTTATTTTTGACTAATACTCTTAAAGAAAAAAATAAATTAGCTGATGAAGCAATAGATAACACTCTACAAAATTAAAATATTAACTATTTAAACTCTGTTCATTACTTCACTAATAAAATACTCATGAATTAATGTATCATCAGTAAGTTCCGGATGAAATGAAATAGCTATATGTGGTCCTTGTTGAATAGCTATAATCTCATCATCTAAAACAGATAAAACTTTAATATCCTCTTTTGAATGATTATAACTTTCAAGTGCAGGAGCTCTAATAAATACTCCCAAGTATTCTTTACCAAAAATAGATATTGGGCTTTCAAAAGAATCTTTTTGCCTGCCATATATGTTTCTATTAACTGAAATATCCATTAATCCTATTAATGGCTGATCAAAATCTGTTTTTTTACTAAGTAATACCATACCAGCACATGTTCCAAAAACTGCAATGTCATTATCTTTAATAACTTTATCAATTCCTCTTTGATTTATTAATTTACCAATGACTGTGCTTTCTCCTCCTGAAATAATTAAACCATCACATGTTTCAACATCCTCTGCATAGCGTACAGATTCAACTTCAACATCAACTCCCATTTTTTCCACTGCCTTTCGTGTCATATTATAATGTTCACTTACAGCACCTTGCAAATTCAATATTCCTATTTTTACCATGACAACACCTAAAATTAATAATGCCCGAATTTGGTTAATTTTTCACTAGCAATTTTAGAGGCAAATTCACCAGAATGTTTAATAGAATAACCATTTATTCTCCTAGAGATATATGCTGCCATATAAGTATCTCCGCAACCTGTTGCATCCGCAATATTATCACAAGCAAATGCATTAATTTTAGTTTCATAATTATCTGAAATTATTCTAGACCCATTACTTCCATCAGTTATAACAAGCTCATCTACATCAAAGTCCATTCCAATTATGCTTGCTTCATATTCATCTAAAAATATTGAAGAAACCCCTTCTAAAACATTTGTTAAGTTATCAAAAGTATCTAATTTAATAGTGTAATTTCCATTTACTTCAACATCAGGAATTCGTAAAAATCCTTGAACTGATATGAAAATCGGAACATTGAAACTTTTTAAATAATCCATTGTCTCAGTTGGAAAGTCATATCTGTTAAGAGGATTAATAACAAACCCATCAATATTTTCAGGTAAAATTTCCTCTAAATCATTTTTAAGTATAGGTATTTGAACAAAATTACTTAATTGATCCCTGTAATCCTTATTATCCTCATTCGGATAACTATTTATGAAAAAGTGAGTATCATCTTTTAAAATTACCTTAACTTTATCCCTTGAAGGAAATTCATCAGCTATACTTTCATCACAACAGTTTACAATAGCTAGATAATCATTATAAAATTTTTCAAAAACAAAAGATTGGAAATAAGTAGCTCCACCAACTTTATATGTGCTTTTTCCACCTATAACAACCAAGTCCTGTGTTACCGGACCAATAATAACTAAAGTCATATTAAAAAATATAAGGGATTTAAATTCCCCTATCCTGCATTCTGTCAGCTTCATTTAAAGTTGACATTTCAATACCTTTCATAGCTTGACCTAATCCTTTGGATACTTCAGCCAATACTTCAGGATTATCATAGTTTGCTGTTGCTTCTACAATAGCCTTTGCAAATGCTTCTGGATTATTTGACTTGAAGATTCCAGAACCAACAAAGATACCATCTGAACCTAATTGCATCATTAAGGATGCATCTGCAGGAGTTGCAATACCACCAGCTGCAAAGTTTACAACAGGCAATTTTCCAAGTTCTGCTGTTTTTTTGACAAGGTCAATTGGTGCTTCAATTTTTCTTGCATATTTCCAGATTTCCTCTTCTTCCATTCCTTGAACAGTTCTAATTTCACCCATAACCATTCTCATGTGACGTACAGCTTCCACAATATTTCCTGTACCTGGTTCACCTTTAGTACGAATCATAGCTGCACCTTCATCAATTCTTCTTAATGCTTCACCTAAGTTACGTGCACCACATACAAAAGGAATGGTAAATTCTTTTTTATTAATATGATATTCTTCATCAGCAGGAGTGAGTACTTCACTTTCATCAATCATATCCACACCAAGAGTTTCTAAAATTTGTGCTTCTGCAATATGACCAATTCTAGCTTTTGCCATGACAGGAATAGATACTGCATCAACAACCTCTTCGACAATTGTTGGATCAGCCATTCTAGCCACTCCTCCAGCAGCACGAATATCTGCAGGTACTTTTTCAAGAGCCATTACTGCTACAGCACCTGCATCTTCTGCAATTGCTGCTTGTTCAGCATTTACTACATCCATAATAACTCCACCTTTTGTCATTTTAGCAAAGCCTTCTTTTAATATATCAGTTCCTTTTTCTACCATGTACTATTCTCCATTATCTAAATATTATACGTGTTATATTATGATTATTATCTTTAATAAATTTTACTTCCAAAACCCCTATAAAATAAGCAATTCCATTAAAACAATATAATATCATTATAATATGAATATAACCACAGCACAAAAGTGTACTATAAAATTAATGAATAAATATGAACTGATTATACATAATTAATCAAATTCAATAGTAATATCAACAATATGATACTCAGATGCAATACTGTAAATATCCTGTTTAATTTTTTCTTGATTATTCCAATCATCGATAGAAACTTTTAGTGTTAACACAGAATCAATTCCATCAAGTGACCAAACATGAAAATCATCGAATGATTCTATGCCCGGAATATTTAAAACACTTTCCTTGAATTCTTTAACATCAAAATGATCAGGAGTTTTTTGAAGCAGGACCTCCAAAGATTTGTATAAATTCCTTCCAAGATTAAATAGCAGCCATAAAGCAATACCTATTGATACAAAAGGATCTAAATAAGGAGCACCATCCCAAAACATTAAAACCAAACTTAATATTAAAATAGCAATCCACTCGAATACATCACCTAGTTGATGCAATAAAATTGCTTTTTCATTAAATGTTTCACCATCATGCAAACGATAAACTGAAACTGATTTAAATACCAATCCAATAATAGCTATTAAAAGCATTCCACTAGCATCAACACTTTCAGGAGCAAATAATCTAGGAATAGCTTCCTGAAGAATCAATAATGCCATAATAATAACAAAAACAGATATTATCACTGCACCAAGAATTGAAAATCTTTGATAACCATAAGAATAGTTATCAGTTGAGTCTTTTTGAGCAACATGCTCTAAAAACCATGCAAAAGCAATTGAAATAGTATCCGACATATCATGGATACAATCAGCAAGAATTGCCATACTATTTGTCACAAGTCCTCCTGCAATAACAATTATATTAAAAGTTAAATTCATAAAAAAGACAAATGCTAAATTTTCACCTGCTTTCTTGTGGTGATGATGTGTATCAATTCTCATAAATATACTATATAAACTTACAATAATAAAAAACTTATTACTATCAAATTAAGTTATATTTATATAATTTAAAAAATGTAAATTATAATAGTGATTTAAAATGGCAATAGTTGGAACAACAATATTTTCTCATATTCTTCCAGTAATCTTTGGATTTTTTGGAATAGTAATGATTATTTCTGGATCTTTAGAAAAAAGCAATAGTAAATTAGCATTAGGAGTTATTTTATTTATTATGGCTTGTGTTTTCCCTTATATAATTTTAAGTGTATTAATCTAAAAGTTTAACATCACCAGAGTGTAGGCTAGTTCCTATTAACACTTTTTTTATACCTAATGACTCTAATTCAACCAAAGAGTCTTTGTTTAACCCACCAGCAATAATCAATTTTTCTTTTAAATCTCCGAATTCTTCAAGTAATTTTTCATTATATCCCTTTTCAGTGCCAACACCAGATATATCTAAAAGAATAATATCATTAGGATCAAGTTCTTTTAAAATCTCTTTGAATTCAGATAAGTTTAAATCCAAATGTTTTGCAAACAATTCCTCATTTTTAACATCAACACTAACTACAATCCTCTCTTTAGGATACTTATCAAAGATTTTTCTCATCTCGTCAATACTTTCAATTGTTTCACTCGGAATAATAATTTTATAGGCATAATCAAGGAAAAATTCAAATCCTTCACAATTTTTAACCCCACCATCAAATATTACTGGCAAAATCGTATTGACCATTTTAATATCATTAATATTATGACCTACTGACTCAATTAAATCCAAATCAGCAATATACATTTCATCAGCACCATTTAATTTTAATCCTTGAGCAATTTCAACTGGACTAGCTGAATTAGCAAAAATTGTCCTTAATGGTTGGTAGGTATCTCTCATTCCAGATTTACCACTTACTGCCTGATGCTGTTTTAAATCTATAACTGGAATTTTTTTAATCATAATTAATAATTATATAAAACTAGTATTAAAATATGAAGGGATGGATGAGTAAAATGTTTTTTAACCTCATCCAGAGCACCCAATAATGATCAATTAGAGATAATTCCAATATAACTCTCTATTAATTAATTGACATACATACTATATAAACATTACCATAATTTAAAAAAAATAAAGTGTACTTGAATAAATAATTTTTAATAAAAAAACAAAAAAATTAAATGTCCATCTATAAAACTTAAAATAATATTAACAATAATTAATAAAAACATAAAATAAATAAAACAGCGAATTTTAGAGATGCTAAAATTAATAAAAAATTCTAAAATAAAGTTGATAAATCCAATTTTTTAAAAAAAAAGTTTGAAGCATTAAGATGGAAAAGAAAGATAGAAATTGTGTTTATTATTTTATATGACAAATGAAAATTACTCCAAACTTTATATAATACTTAACTTTAATCCTATAAATACTTTTTTATAAATAAGTATTACTTATTATCATAAGAAATATATTAAAAGTAATACATCAAAATTTAAAAAAAATAATTAAACCCTAAAATTATTATCAATATATGAATCAAACTCTAAATAAGCTTCATCAATAGCTTGCATGACCTGATCTTGAGTAATTTCAGAAAGTTCATCAAATAAAAGTCCAACATCTACATTGACGTCTAATTGTTCATTTTCATAGTTAAGAACAATATCTAAATCCAAATCTTCCAATTCCTTCATGGAAACTGATTTTGAAACTTCCTTTTCAAGGATTTCTCCAAATTTATCAGAAATAGTGGATAAATCATCCTGGGATAATATTTTTAATTTTGACATGAAAATCATAAAAAAAGAAAAAAGTAGTAAGCCTATTGGCCCATACCTTGCATAACTGATTGAATAGAAGATTGCATGTCTTCAAGTTTTTTCATAACTCTTTCTTCTTGACGTGACATGGTTTGTTTTCTTAAATTTAAAGTTTCTAATTTTTCTTCCATGTCAGATAATGCATCTGCATATTCAACTTTGATGAGTAAAGTACCAGCTTGTTTGAATACTTCAGCAGATTCATCAGTTTTTTTAAGTTCTTCTAAAGCTTTTTCAGTTTCTTGAATTTGAATTTCAACATTTTGAACTTGCATGCTTATAGCTTGAGCTTGTTGTTGTAATTGTTGAAATTGATTTAATTGTTCTTGAATGTTTTCAGGAATCTCCATATTATCACCTTAATTATTGAATAAAAATTAATTTGTTAAATTATTTATTTCTAAAGCTAATTTAATCCACTTGATAGCTGAATTAACAGAAGCTCTAAATGATGTGGAATCTTCAGCATCTATGTTAATTATAATATTAGACTCATCTAAATTAATAGTCATAGATGATCTAAAATCAGGAGCTGTACTAAATTCTAAAATAATAGAATCATAAATAATTTTGGCTTGAGTATTATCTTCAAGTTCAATAACTATATTACTTTTGACCCTCTCAAGAGGACTTTCATCAATCATTTGAAACCTCTAAAATCTTTTTAACAGTAATTTTAAAGTTATTTATATTACCAAATTTATTGACGAAGTTAATATTAGCTAATGAATTCTCACTTTCAGAAATTAGCACATAATTACTTTCAGCATTATCTACTAACTCCATATCTAATATTTCACTTAAAATATTGAGTTCTTTTACTTTAGAAACTATTTTCAATTGAGAAGGAGCAATATTCATTTTTTCTTTTTCTTCAGATGCTCCAATAATTAGTGTTAATAATAACTCACCTTTATTAGAGTAAAATGAAATTCTACTTGGATTGCCTTTAATTTCATTTACAATGGCTAAATTATATTCTTCAACTTCTAATGCCTTAATTAATAACTCACGCATATTCATTTTACCTCTGTTAACAGAAGTTGAACCAGTAGCATGAGCTAAGTTCTTACAAAACTTTCTAGTTTTTTGAGAAGGTTTTCTAGAAGTTGAAATTAACATTTTAAATCAAAAATAGTAATAAATTTAGTGAAAGCAGATGAATTATCTTGCTTTAATTATTCTAGTAGTCTCAGGCACATTTTTAAATAAAATCCTATATCTACATTTAGGACATTTATTTTCCATGTAACTTTTATGATCTACTTCTGCTCCACAACTTGGACACCTATACAAGGCCTATTCCTCCACTTTAATATCCCTAATACTACGTGCTGCAGATTTTGCCATAGGAGTTTGTGGAATGTAAGCTCCTCCAGTGAATACTGCACCACATTTTCTGCATTTCCAAATTCCAGCAGCTTGTCTTTTAACGTAAGGTCTAGCACATTTAGGACAAACATGATTTTTTTTCATGTTTTCTTCAATAATCTTTACAGATCTTTTAGCTTTTCTTCCGTATCTTGCACCGAACCTTCCTGTAATACCAACTTTTTTAGTTCTTGCCATTTATATTCTCTCCGTTAATAATAAAATTTAATAAAATATGTAAATTTTTAATTTACATTAATTATGTCAAATAAACATAAAATTATCTAATATGATAATATTATACTAACTAATATTTAAAGGTTTTCTTAAAAGAAGGGATTTTAAGAAAAAAAACACGATTTCATATGAAAATATGAAAATTTTGATGAGAAAAAACTATTTCCCATAAATCTTTTATATCATATGCTTATCTCATCAAAAAAAAAATAAATTAATATCCAACTAGTCAAGAGTTGGATAATTAGGGCTCTCATTAGTGATTAACAAATCATGAGGGTGGGATTCTTTAATACCACTACTGGTAATTCTAACAAAGTTAGCTTTTTCTTGCATAGCTGCAATATCTTTAGCACCACAGTATCCCATAGATGATTTTAATCCACCAATTAATTGGAATAAAATTTCTGCAACAGTTCCTTTGTAAGGTACTGCACCTTCAATTCCCTCAGGAACATATTTTGTGTGGTTCATTTTACTTTTTTGACCTTGGAAGTATCTATCTGCTCCACCATCATACTCACTAGTCATTGCACCCATTGATCCCATACCACGGTATTTTTTATATTGTTTTCCATTCATAACAACAATATCTCCTGGAGCTTCAAGAGAAGCTGCAAGTAAATTACCGAGCATTACTGCATCTGCACCAGCACCAATAGCTTTAGCAACATCACCTGAGTATCTAATACCACCATCTGCAATAACAGGAATACCACTACCTTCTGCTGCATCAGCGACATCAGAAATAGCTGTTAATTGTGGTACACCAACACCAGCTACAATACGAGTAGTACACATTGAACCAGGACCTATACCAACTTTAAGTGCATCTACACCCATGGATATTAAGTCTTCTGCTGCTTCAGCAGTTGCGATATTACCAACACATAATTCTGCATCAATATTATCTTTAATAGTCTCAGTGAATTTAACAACATTCATATTGTGAGCATGAGCACAGTCAATGGAAATAATATCCGCACCTGCTTGGTCAAGTGCCATTGCTCTATCTAAATCAAATGGTCCACAAGCTGCAGCAACTAAAAAGTTACCATTTTTATCACGAGCAGCATTTGGATATTGTGCTTGATTTAAAATATCCTTAATAGTGAGAATTCCTACTAATTTATCATCACGAACAACAGGAAGTCTTTCAATTTTATTCTCATAAGCAACATTTAATGCTTCTTCAGCTGAAACTCCTTCTTCTACAGTTACAACATCGGAAGTCATAATATCTTTTACAGTTTTATTAGGATCTGACTTTAAAACTGGCCTAATATCTCTTTTGGAGATAATACCAATAATTTTATCACCATCAACAACTGGAAGACCACTAATTAATTCATCTTGCATTTTAGCTTGAACATTTGCAATAGTAGAACTAGGATTTATTGTAATAACATCACGAATTGTCAAATCTTCAGCATTTTTAACTTTTTTAACTTCTTCAATTTGTCTTTCTTGTGTGATATTCCTATGAATTACACCTACTCCACCTTCTTGTGCCATAGCAATTGCAAGATCTGCTTCAGTTACAGTATCCATAGCAGCACTTAAAACTGGAATATTTAATTTAATTCCTTTTCCTAATTCAATTTTAGTATCAATATCTTTTGGTTCAACATAACTTGCATTAGGAGTTAAAAGAAAATCATCAAAAGTATAAGACATCCTTGCTTCTTGAACTTTTTTAGAAAATGACATTAGTAACACCTACTTAAAATGAGTTACATATTTCTTTAAGCTCAGCAACTGCAGTATGGTGTATTTTACCAGTGTTTCTATCACCACCTACACAAGCAGCTCCCCTAATACCAACAACATCACAACCAATATCATTTAATGGTTTTAATTGGTCTTTTTTAACAGAACCTGCAAGTGCAGTTAATAAACCATATCCATGAGCTTCTTCAACAAATTCTTTTAATTGATCTAAATCTAAATAATCAAATAAAGTATGACCGTCTTTAACAGCAGTATCTAACATTGCAAGGTCACAACCTGCATCTTTTGCGACTTTTGGAATTTCCATAGGACCAACTGCACCCACACGGTGAGCATCTGCATATCCTGCTGCTACAATAATAGTTTCTTCACTTATTTCTTTTACAGTTTTAACAACATTTTCCATGACTTCAACAGCTTCATCATGGTTTTTTGTTCCGTATAATCCTACTTTAATATAATCTGCTCCAGAAACATGAGCACCCATTGCTGCAAGAGAAACGGTACCTGGTTTATAAGGTACATCACCCAAAGTAGCACTTACAAGCTTATCTTCAGGAGTTAACTCCCTAATTTCCTTAATTACCCAAGGAAAATTAGCACCTAAAGAACCCTCTTTAGGATTTTTTACATCAACAATATCTGCTCCACCTTTAATAGATTCAAGAGCTTCTTCACGATTTATAGGACTTATTAATAGAAGCATACATTTCCTCCAATATTATATTATAATATATTACTATTACTATCTTATTACATATAATATTATTGTTTTTTCAAAAAATATAATAAAAAAAGATATTCTTAAAAATTAATATGGAGAATCCTTGTGAGAAACATTATCTTTAATAGTTCCATGAGCTTTCGGATAAAAACCAACATCAGTTGATAATTTTCTCATATTTTCAATGATTTCATTAGTTGGAATACTAACCGGACAGTTTAAGGTGCATAATCCACATAAAGTACACATATACAATCCAGAATCATAGCAGGTCTCATCATCTTCAATGAATTTTGACATAGCAACACCACGACCACCTAAATAATTATTAAATCCAAATTCGTTCCCAACTGCATTATATACTGGACAATGAACAACACAGTTTCCACATCCAATACAATAAAGGCATTCTGGTACTGCATTACTTCTTCCATTATCAAGCAATATTACAATGACTTTCTCAGCACCATACATTTTTTTTAAGAGTTTTTTCTCAATATCCGCTGTTTTTGATGGTCCTGAAATTACATTCATATATGATGTTACATAGTTTCCAGTAGCAAAAATAGTTTCAAGTTTTACAACTGAAATTGCTTCTTCCAATGTAGGTACAATTTTATCAATTCCAGCTACGATTATATGCAAATCTTTTAGTGAAACTATTGAAATATTACCCTCATTATGTACCATTACAAGTGAACCTTCTTCTGATGCTATTGCATTAGCTCCACTTATACCTACATTTGCATTTTCTAAACGTTTTAGTACATCATGCCTTACAGTTTCCATAATTTCTTTTGGAACAGGATTGACATTAACCTTTAAAGACTCGTTTACGATTCCAGCAATATTTTCAACATTTAAATGTGAAGCAGGCCCAGTTGGATGAACAGGTTTATTATCCATTTTTTTAAGCTGTAAAATTCTATCTCCAAGATCTGTTTCAACAACATCAATATTTTTATTAGACAAATGGTCTTTAAGATTAATTTCACCTAATGTATTAGATTTACTTTTTGCAATTGTATTACACTCATATTCCACAAGCAAATCATCAATTATTTTTAAAGCATCATCTGCAGTTTCAACAATCTTAAAATCAATACCATTACGTTTAAATGATTCGCAAACCTGATTAAGTAATTCACCATTATTTTCAATTGAATATTTTTTGATTTCACAAACTCTTGATATTAATCTTTTGGTAGATGGTGAATCTTTAAGAGTGTTTGATCTATTTTTAACAGTGTTAAATGATTTTCTCATTGTTTCAAGTTCACTATTCTTCATTTAAACCACCATATGATACTAAAAACTCAGTTAAATCCAATACTTCTATATCATCATTTTTTAAATTAAGTTTACAAAAAGGACATGAAGTAACTAATGTTTTACAACCAGTTTCCACTGCTTGTGCAATTCTTAATTTTGAAATTTGGTTTGCAATTTCTGGATAAGCTGATTTTACACCACCACCAGCACCACAACACAAACTATTTTCACGAATATTTTTCATCTCAACAAGATTAGCAACAGATTTAATCACACTTCTAGGCTCATCAAAAACACCACAGTGACGTCCTAGATGACAAGGATCATGATAAGTAACATCAAACTCTATTTCTGATAAATCCAATTTGCCTTCTCTAATTAGTTCATCAAGTAATTGAGAAATGTGAATTACATTTAAACCATCATAATCCTCTGTTAATGTTTTATAACACCCTGCACATGAAGTAATAATAGTTTCCCCTTTAAAAATTTCAGTGTTCTTTTTAATTTGTTCTTGAGCCTCTTTTAGAAAACCTGTTCTAAGTAATACTGATCCGCAACATTTTTCATCATCTAAAATATGATAATCAACATCTGCTAATCTTAATAATTTTTCAGTTGCTAATTGAATATCTGTTAATTTCTCTCGTGCAGTACATCCTCTAAAATATAACATGTTTCATTCCTCTTTATCTTTAAGAGATATTTCATTACTTAAAGCTACCTCTTTAACTATTTTATTCATGTTATCTTCTAATTTATCGATTTTAGAATATAATTTAAAAATTGTGTATACTAAAATTGCAAATACAATTATAATTATAAAATCTAACCCACGAGTTATACCAAACAATTTAGCAAATGTAGTACTGGCATCAGGAAAAACTGAAAATATACTGACAATAATCAGCAATATGGACCATAAAATAACTGAGATTAAAGAATCTTTTTCGTTCAAATATCTAAATAAAATCCAAATAAATGCAATTAAAGATATTATTGGAACTATAATTGAATAAAATAACATTTAATCACCTAAACTGATGTTTAATCATTTGAAATAAAATTTTAAATGCAGCACTGGCATTAGTTCCTTTAGCTTGAGTTTCAGGAGTATAAATTGTTTTTATCTCAACTTCCTCAAATGGAATGTTATTATCATTAACTTCACGTATGAACTCAGAAGATATGAGATATCCCCTAGAATTAATTTCTATTTTCCTTAAAGCATCAATTGTTATAGCTCTAAATCCAGTTTGCGAATCACTCACATCAACCTTGTAAAATATTCTTGTAAGAAAATTCATTATCTTATTAGCTATATTCCTAGTCAAAGGCATGTCTTTTAAAGGTCTAACCCCTATTACTGCTTGAGCTCTACCAGCTATTAATGGTTCCAACACACTTTCTAAATCATCAACATCATGTTGACCATCAGAATCCATATTAACAATATATTTTGGATTATATCTTAAAACAGCATCAAAACCTGTTTGCATAGCTACTCCAACACCACGATTAATCATATGAGAATAAATAAAAATCTTGTCCGGATATTTCCTTTGGGAATCTTTGATTACATCTAAAGTATTATCCGATGAACCATCATTGACAATGACCATATTATATCCTTTTTCTGCAATCTTTTCAATTACAGGTTGGATTCTTGTAGATTCATTATACGCAGGAAGAATAACATAAGTATTTTTTTTGTCTTCTTCTCTAACTTCAAATCCCATTTTACACCTTCTTATAATGGTCCAGCATCTTCTTTTCCTTCACGCATTCCCATTCCGGCTTCTTTTCTCATTGCTTTTCTGTGATACATCATTTTAATTAAATTTTGTGCATGTTCACGTGCTCTGTTTTCTGCAAGTTTAGCAAGTTCAATAGGATCTTCCTCTTCATCCTCATGTACAAATACCTCCAAAATATGTTTATTTGTCATGAGCTGTGCATTAATAAGACCAGTTGATGCTTCATGAGCACACATTTTATCTTTTTGCATTGGACCCGGCATACCAAGTGCCATTACAATATCACAGTTTTCTTCCTCAATGAGAATTTTAGCAGTAACTGGTAAGTCTTTTACCCCAGGAACTGTTTGACGAATTATTTTTAAATCATAAGCATTCTTTTTAAGCTCATCAATAGCTGCTCCAGCCATATCAAAACGAGCAAAAGTTGTATCACAAATTCCAATTCTCATGTAAATTCACCTTAAAAAAAGATATGTTTTTATTAATATAAATGTTTAAGTAATTTAAAATTAAAATTATGAAAAATTAAGATTTTAAAAAAATTAGTTTTTAGATAGTAATTTCAAAAACTTATCCTTAGCTTCATCAACTGTAAGTGGATAATCCCCCTCCATATCAAAACCTTCCTTTTCGAGTTTTTGGAATATCTCAGTAACAATTGGAACCTTTAAATTTGCCTGTTCTAAAATTTCTGGCTTTGCAAAAATCTCTTTAGGAGTGCCTTCCCCAATCAATAAACCATCATCCAAAACAAACAATCGTTGAGCATAATTTGGAACTAAATCCACATCATGTGTAGAAATTATGATGGTGATTCCTTCATCATTAAGCTCTTTTAATAATTTAGACAAACCAACAACCCCTTGAGGATCAAGACCAGAAGTAGGTTCATCTAAAACCATTATTTCAGGTTTCATTGCAAGAATTCCAGCAATAGCCACTCTTTTCTTTTGTCCACCACTTAAATGATGAGGAGCTATTTTTTCATATCCTGACATTCCAACACGAACTAATGCCTCTTCGACTCTATCTTGAACCTCCTCCATAGGCAATCCTAGATTAAGAGGTCCGAATGCAACATCCTCCTCAACTGTCGGAGCAAATATTTGATCATCAGGATTTTGAAATACAATACCAACTTTTTGTCTAAATTTAAGCAAAGATTTTTTATCGTATTTTAATTCTTCACCATCAATTATTACTTGTCCCTCATCTGGCTTGTAGATTCCATTTAAATGAAGAAATAAAGTAGACTTACCTGCACCGTTTTTACCTAAAATAGCTACAATTTCTCCTTTTTTAACTTTTAAACTTACTCCTTTAAGTGCTTGGTAATTTGTACTATAAGAATATTTGATATTTTTTATTTCTAACATTTAATCATCTCTTTTTCTTGGCTCGTAAACTGGAAGTTCACCAGAATAACCTCTTGAATCTAGAGAATGTTGTAGAGTTTCACTTTTATCAAGAGATCTTAAAAATATTATACTCACAAGAGCACCTAAAGACTTAATTGAAGAAAGATAAGAATGATATCCAAGTCTAGTCTCTTGTGCCTTTTGCATTGTATCAATTTCATTTAAAAATATGAAAATTGTATTATACATTAAAAGTGCTATTTCTATTAAAATTTTAGGAACTCTTAGAGTTCTTAAACAATTTAAAATATTTGCAATTGGTGTTGTAAGAGCTAAAAATCCTAAACAAGGAAGACATCCTAATACTCTCATAAATGTGTAGACACCATAGTGCAAGGAGTCAGTAGTTACTACAATACCTAATATACCTGTTTCATATATAACCTCCCCTTTTCCAAAGAAGAATGTTAAAAATATACAGGTTATAATAAGAAAAGCTATTGGAAGTGATAAAAATTTCAAATAAGATTTATAATCAATTTTAGCAATGGCCAATATGACAATAGAAAATATAACAAAAACAATTACATCAAAATATAAATTATCCAATGCTAATGTAACAATTAAAAGTATTATTGTCAAAAACAACTTAAAATAAGGATTTGCTTCTGTTAGAGCATTATTATGTGCAATATAATCCATGTCAAATTTCATAAAACCACTAAAATATTTTAAAAAAAATAATAAAGAAGAGTTATTCTTCTTTACCTTTCCCTCTCCAGTAACCAAATGCATATCCAATGATAAGAGCACCGATAGCTGCCTGAAGAGCAAATAATAAACTTTCTATTTCACCACTAGGTGGTTCCCAAATTGATGAAAACCAAGGTTCAAAACCTGATTCTTCAATAGCTTCACCTGCAGCATCATCAGAACCACCGAAATATCCTTCATCTTCACCAAGACCATTATACATTACTAATGGTGCTATGAATAATATAATACAAATTATTCCCAAAATAATTAATGTAGATGTTTTCATAATAATCACCTATTCCCCATTAGGATTTAAAGCACCAAGTTTAGTTAATAATTTTGGCTTGTAAGCTTTTAATCTATCCCAAATAATTACAGTCAATATAGCTTCACCAATAGCTAATGGTACTTGAGTTACTGCGAAAATAGCTAAGAATTTTCCTAATGCTGCACCAAAAGTAGGAGCTGGGAAAGCAATTGCTAATTGGAATGAAGTAGCTACATAAGTTAATAAATCTCCTAAAAATGCTGCAAAGAAAATTGCAATAGTTGAAGATATATTAACTTTAGTTAAACATTTATATACAATCCATGCTGCGAATGGTCCAACAATACCCATTGAGAATATGTTTGCACCTAAAGTAGTTAAACCACCATGAGCAAGTAAAATCGCTTGGAATAAAAGAACAATTGTTGCTAATACTGAAGTCACTGCAGGACCGAATAATGCTGCACCTAATCCATTACCACAAGGATGAGAACAACTTCCAGTAACAGAAGGTAATTTCAACGATGATAAAATAAACATGAAAGCACCACTTACAGCAAGTAATGCCTTAGATTCAGGGTTTTCATCAGTAATTTTTTTAATTTGATAAATACCAAATGCAACAATGATGAATGATATGACAAACCATACAATACACCATGTTAATGGTAAATATCCTTCCATAATATGCATAAATTTTCCTCCAAAATATATCAATACAAATTGATAAAATAATCAATAAAAACTTAATTATAATTAAAATAAATTAAAGTATTATTGATAATATTAATATATACATACCACTATATAAATATTATTAAAAAGATTTATTCTAATCAAACAACAAAAAAGGAAACTGATAATATGAACATTAAAAATAACTTAATTCTAGCACTTGATGTAATGAATGAAAGCGAAGCCATTGAAATTTGTGATTCAATTAAAGAATACATCGATACCATAAAAATTGGTTATCCATTAGCATTAGCTGAAGGTCTTGAAATCATCAATAAATTAAAAAATAAATTCAACTTCAAAGTAATATGCGATTTTAAAGTAGCAGATATCGATGCAACAAACTCCAAAATATGTGATGAAACTTTCAAAGCTGGAGCAGATGCGATAATTTGTCATGGATTTGTCGGAAAAGACAGTGTTCAAGCATGCTTAGATATGGCAAATAAACATGAAAAAGAGTTATTTTTACTTACTGAAATGTCCCATCCCGGTGCTAAAATGTTTTTACAAAAAAATGCTGATGCAATAGCTCAAATGGGAGTGGATATGGGAATCAAAAATTATGTTGCACCAGCAACAAGATTAGATCGTTTATCAGACATCAGAAATATTGTTGGAGCTGAATCTTACATTATTTCACCAGGTGTTGGGAAACAAGGTGGCGACGGTAAAAAAACACTTGAATACTCTAATGCAATTATTGTCGGAAGAAGTATTTACGAAGCAGAAAATCCAAAAGATGCATGTAAAAATTTAATTGAATCTTTAAAATAATTCTAATTAAATAAAATAAAAATTTAAAAAGAATTATCATATCTTTTTTATATTCTTTTTAATTTAATTTTTCAAAAATAATTCCTGCAATTTCATAAGCTATTTCAAAGGATAAGAAGCATAAGAATATCCAAATACTGAATACACCACAAATAGCTAAAAGTAAAATCACAACTTTCATTACAAACCTATATTCAAAAAATAGATTTAAAAACTTATTATCTGTAACTTTTGAGATTAATTCATGTCCTACTTCATCTCCAAGAGCTGCTAAAATACAAATTAACAAGATAACATAACTCAATTCAGGAATTCCAAATATCAAGCATATTAAAACAAATAATACTAATGTTATAATATGATGAATTCCATCTACTTTTAGTGCTATTAAATTACCCAACAAAATAGCAATGAAAATATAAGCCGATTCAGTACTATAAACTGTAGCACAAGCTGATACAATAGCACATAAAACTCCGAAAATACTCGCAAATTTTAAATCATGCTTACTATCAAATAAATCATCTGAATATTTCATGAAAAATCCAGATAATAAAAATAAAATTGCTAAAACAATGTATTCCATCTAATCACTATTGATTTTATCTAATGCAGATGCATAAATTAAAGGGAAAATAACTGTAACATCCCCAACTACACTAGCTAAGTTAGATCCGCATTTTGCTTTTGCCCATGATTTTGCTTCTTCTAATGGAGCCCCACCTAGACTGCCTGCTTCGGGCCTGTCCATTGTGATTTGAATAGCTGAATCCAATCCGCCAGTAATCACGTTAGATGCTAATGTATAATGTTTAGTAAGACCTCCTCCTAAAAGAATTGCACCAACTTTTTTTGAATTAAATACAATATCTGATAAATAGGGCATATCTCCCGCAGCACTAATTGTAAAGTCATGATCTTGAGAAAAAATCCAAAGTTGTAATCCAATCATTGAATCAATTATTCCAGGAGCAAAAATGGGGACATTATTTTTTGCAGCACATGCAATAAATGAATTTTCATCTTCAACTAAAAGACCAATTTCATATAATAACTCCTGAATTGAAATAACATTCTTTTTAGAAGCTATTTTTTCAAATATTTTTGTTATTTCAGTTTCAAAAACAGTAAAATCATCTGAACCAACATTAATATCAGCAATACGACCTATTCCCTCTTCGTTTAACTCCTCATCATCTTTTCCTTCATGACGATAATGAGACCCACCAAAAGCTTCTACAAGGTCATGTGTTAAGTTAGCACCACTTGAAACTATTAAATTAACATGTCCTTCATTAATCATTTTAGATACAACATTCCTCATACCTCCAGGTATTAAAGGACCTCCAAGGCTCATAAATACATTCATATCCTCATCTTGTATCATGTCCACTAAAATATTACGTGCACGAGCTACTCTACCAGCACCTAAAACTCCTGATGCATCAAAAGCATCTATTAAATCAGATACAGTCATATTATTTTCTACATTAATCTGGTTAACTTTCATTAAAAATCACTTAAAATTAATTTGTAATTATTGGGAATTGGTCTAAATTAGCAATTATATTTATTATATCTGTTCTTGTAACTATACCTAGTAAATCCTGATTATTATCTGCAACAATTAATCTAGAAATTGATCTTTTAATCATTACTTCAATCGCATTAGCTATTCTTAAATCTTCATTAACAATAACAAGACTTGTTGACATTAATTCACCAACAGTACAATCATCCTTATCATTAGCAATTGCATTAACAATATCTGAAACAGTGAATACACCAATCACTTTTCCATCTTTCATTACAGGAGCGCCATCAATTTCATTTTTAGCTAGTTTTTTTGCAGCTTCTTTTACAGTACAATCCACTTTGAAAGATATTACATCACGACTTGCAATTTCACCAACAGTCTGCTTAGGGATACTCCTAATACTCTTTGTATCGAGTAAAAGAATATTATCCATATCATCACGACCAACAATTGTTCCGATAATTCCCAAATTGTTTACTGGAGTTGGTCCTATACTTACTACATCCCCTAAATTCAAATCTTTAATACTTCCTAAAACTTTAATAGCTGCTTCACATTCACTAGGTTGTGGAACACTAGTGAATTCTATTTTTGCAACAGAAATATCCTCAACCTTAGCACTATTTTTAAAAATAGGTACTTTAGAATCTTTATCTGAAACAGTAATATTTAAAGAATGGTAAGCTTCGATGGTTGGCTTATATCCTCCTCTAGGACCAGGTACACCTTTAACTAAACCTAAACTTCTTAATGATTGCATTTGGTTACGAATTGTTCCGGGATTTCTTCCCATAACCTCAGCGATATCTTCTCCCTTAATGGATTTACCATTAGCTGATTGATATAAATTTATTAAAGTTTGTAAAATTTCTTTTTGAACAGATGTTAACATGTGTACCCCTCATCAAATATTATCAATATTTTAATTTATGTTACTATACTTTATAAATATTAATGATTTATCATGATGGTTAAAAAAAGGTTTATAAAGATAATTCCCATAAACTCCCTAGTATACTAATTTTATCAATCAAATTATTTTTCTCAAGAAAAATAACATTACTTTAAAAAAAAATACTTAGTAAAAAAAATAAAAAAAGACTAGCGTTTCATAGCTAAATCCATTATACTAAATGATTCACCCACTGCTCTAACTTTAGAATCACCTAAACCAAAAGCAGAACGAGCAAATTCTTTATTCATTCTTTTTGAAACTTCATCAAATATCATTTTATATGCTGTGCACTGTGGGTCGACTGCTTTATGTGTTTGATATGCAACAATAGCATTATAAGGACATCCCCCTTCACAGTATTTAACATGTTTACATTCCTTACAGTTCTCATCAACATAATCTCTGAATTCTTGAAGTTTTGCCCATGCATTAGATGCCTTTAACTCATCGAAACTTGGGTTATCTTTGACATTACCTAAAACATAATCTGGCATTCCAACAAATCTATAACATGGATAAATTGAACCATCAAAACCCACAGCAAGTGTGGTTCCGATACAATCTGCAAAAGTACAGAGGGTTCCTCTTCTTCTAAATGAACTTTTACAAATATGATCCAAATCCATAATAGAAAATTTATCCAAGTCATAAAGGTATTTGTCTAACCAATCAACTAGGAGTTTTCCATGCTCTTCCTGTTCAAGTGCCCATGGGTCTGCATTATCCCCACGCAATGATGGAAGAGATGCATGGATTTTAAGATTCATTTTTTCATTTTTAAAGAAATCATATAATTCATCTGAAAAATCCTTTGAATAATCTGTTACAGTTAAAACAAAATTAATTAACAAACCTTTACTTTTAGCAACTTCATATCTAGCCATTGTTTTATCAAAATAACCTTCGCCTCTTTGATAATCATTGATTTCTTTTGGTCCATCAATACTTGTACTTACAACAACATTATACTCAATAAATAAATCTATAAGCTCATCAGTCAATAACCAAATATTACTTTGAAGGGAGAAACCATCTAAATTAGGTAATGCAGATAATTTTTCTAAAGCTTCCTTATAAAAGTCATATCCTGCAAGAAGAGGTTCACCACCATGGAAAGTGAAATGAACTTTATCATCCCTGAAATCATCTAACCAAGTTATAATCTGGTCAATAATTTCAATATCCATCATTTCTTTTTTATTTTCAGAACCCCAACAATATTTACAGTTAGATGGACAATTTAAAGTAGGAATAATCATTACATGAAATGTCATTTTAACCATATATTTTGTTTAATTCATTTAATAATTGTTTTTTCTCATCTTCGTCCATGTTTTCATTTACGAAGAAAATATAACCACATTCCTCACATTTTACTGTATCCATTTCTGCATGAGCTCTATGATTATCTAACATTTTTCTGTGAGCTATTTTATCTTTTGAACCACATTTTGGACATGGCGCTAATAATTCTTCGAGTTTCATTTTTTCACCTTAAATAATAATTTATTTTAGAATATAAATAATATTAGTTTAATAGTTTAATTATAAATTTATAAAATGGAAATCCTACATGTTTAACAAATAACAATATATACTTGACACCTGGAAATTCAAATTCTTTTCTAACTTTGTCTAGTTCTGCAATAATGTCTAACTTTTGTGGACATTTTCTTAAACATTTTCCACAGCCATTACATTTACTTGCATTGCCAGAATTTCCCATAATTCCACCTACATATTGATAGTAATCAATGAAAGACTGATTAATAATTCCTTTATGATTGAATAAATATTTTTCATTATAAATTTTCATACATTCAGGAATATTTACTCCTTGAGGACAGGGCATACAATAACCACAAGTAGAACAATTAATCTTTAAAGAATTCTTCATCACCCTTTTAACAAGTTCAACTGTTTCTAAATCCTCAAAAGACATTGACATTGGAGCAGTTCTATCTGCAACAGCCATATTCTCATTAAGTTGATCAAAACTATTCATCCCTGATATGACACAAGTAACATTGCGATTATTTAAAACCCATTCAAGAGCCCATTCTGCATTAGATTTATTAAGATTAGCTTTTCGAAAAACTTCTTCTGCTTCTTTTGGCATATTACCCGCAAGAATTCCACCCTTTAACGGTTCCATAACAAGAATGCCCATATCTTTTGAAGCTACATATTCAATTCCTTCCACACTAGCTTGAACATTTTCATCAAAGTAATTAAACTGAACCATTACAACATCCCAATCATAACAATCAACTACTTCCTGAAATTCTTCTTTGGGACCATGATATGAAAATCCTATATGTTTTATTTTACCATCAGATTTTGCATTCTCAATGAATTTAACTAAATCACGTTTTAATAAACGATTCATATTTTTTAAATCCACAGCATGAATTAAATAATAATCAATGCAATCAATATTAAGTCTTCTTAGTTGTTCATCTAACAGAGGTTCCATATCTTCATACTTTCTAACATTTATCGCAGGTAATTTGGTGCATATCTTAACCTTAGATCGTATCATATCATCGGTTAAAATTTCACCTAGAAATGTTTCACTATCACCATATAAATAAGCAGTATCAATGAAATTAATTCCATTATCTATTGCATGAGAAATAAGTTTATGAGCTTTGGTTCTATCGATTTTACCGTTTTTAACTGGTAAACGCATAGCTCCAAAACCAATTGGGGAGATCATATCTCCTGTCTTTTTGATTAATCTATACTGCATAAAAATCTTCTATGAAAATAAATGTTTAGAGTAATTATACTCTGTTAATCATTTCTTTCATATACTCAATTAAAATATCATTAGATTCAGGGTCATCTAAAGCAAATTCAATTGATGTCTTTAACCATTCTAAACGGTTACCAATATCATAAGTTTTTCCTTCAAAAAGAACACCATAAATGGAATCTAACTTTTGAAGTGCATCTGTTAATTGGATTTCACCACCAACACCAGGTTCAGTTTCATCGATTTTATCAAAAATGTCTGGTGTTAAGACATAACGACCCATAATAGCTAAATTAGATGGTGCTTGATGGACTAACGGTTTTTCAACAAGCTTAGTAATATTGTAAATATCTTTTTCAATTTCATCTCCTTTAATGATACCATATCTTTCTACTTTTTCTTTTGGGACTGCCTCAAGAGAAATTGCAGATGCACCATATTTTTCATAAACATCAATTAATTGTTTTGTACATGGAACTGGTCCTTTTGTAATGGAGTCTCCAAGCATTACAGCGAATGCTTCATCTCCAACATGCCTTTTAGCACAGTAAATTGCATCCCCTAATCCTTTTTGCTCTTTTTGTCTTACATAACAAATATCAGCTAAATCAGTAATATCACGAACTTGTTTTAAACGATCAGATTTACCCGCACTCTGTAAAGTTTGCTCAAGTTCAAATGATTTATCAAAATGATCTTCTATAGACCTTTTATTTCTACCAGTGACAATCAATATATCATTAATACCAGAAGCTACTGCTTCTTCGATAACATATTGAATAGTAGGTTTATCAAAAACAGGCAACATCTCTTTAGGTTGTGCTTTAGTAGCAGGCAAAAATCTAGTTCCAAAACCTGCTGCAGGAATTACAGCTTTCATAACTTATCACCAAATAATTTTTAATTATGTATAATGTATAATTTAATTATTATAAATAGATTAGGAAAAAATAACCTTAAAAAAATATCGAAAAAAATAATTTGAAAGTAAATAGTGCGGGAGACGGGACTTGAACCCGCGAAGGGACTGACCCACTAGGCCCTCAACCTAGCGCCTTTGACCGCTCGACCACCCCCGCATACAACAAAAGTAGTTATTACTAAGTATGTTCATTAACTTATATATAGTTAACTATTTTTACTCTAATTTAATAGTGACATCCATTATTTTTTCATTTTTTAAATCTTCAATCAAATCCAAATCCAAGTCCCTTGCAGCTTTATTCGCCTTAATCATTAAAGTACGAGAACAAGTATAATCACTAGTCCTTGAAACAATATCTGTTGGATGATTCAAAGTTAAATTTTCATGACCAAAACCTACTATTTCATCATGACCATTCTCAGTATCTAAAATGACAGTTATCTTCGTATTTGAATTAGCTATCTTATCTTTGAATTCTTGTGGAAAATCAAACATAGATTTGTCCATACTTGTTCCAATAATACAATCAGCAGTTGGACCAATTTCAACATCTTTAGTTACTTCAAAAGTGGATTTATGAAGTGAAGTAACATTTTTATGTCCTTTAGTTCGAAGTTTAAAAATCATAATTAATAGTTAGTTAGAAAAATAATTAAAGTTTTTCAAATACTCATGATATTAAAAAAATTATTATTTTAATCCAAAGATAAATGAAAATATCTAATCTACATAAATATATGTAAGTTAATTAAAAATAATAAATTATGAAAGGTTGTTACTGTTTAATAATTAATGTCAATGCTCCAAAAACAATTAAAATTGGTAAAAAATTAGGAAAAATCCACTTTGATGAAGGGCATTACATTTATGTAGGATCTGCCATGAATTCATTAATGGCAAGAATCAAAAGACATTTAAGCAGCGAAAAAAAACTTCATTGGCATGTAGATTATTTATTGGAAAATGCTGAAATTACTGATGTAATCTACAATGAATCAACAAGAAAGGTAGAATGTGAACTATCAGAGTTTATTGCAAGTAAAACTAATGGGATTGCAGGATTTGGATGTTCTGATTGCACTTGCAAAAGCCATTTATATTACTTTAAAAATAGAAATGAAGCTATTGAATGTGTTTTAAATGCTTATGATTCAATAACTATGCCTTGTATATTTTTTAAAGATTAAAACCATTATTTCATTTAATAGATACATTCATCCATTTTCAATTCTTTTAATTAGATAATTGGTCTTTTTAACAATATTATTCCTATTAAATGACTTAGCAATTCTTTTAATAGCATCCAAGTTCTTAACAAAATTATCTAACCATGAAAAAATGTCTCCAGGATATACTTGAATTTGATATTTTCTAAATAGTTTATTTGAGATATCCTGAGGATCTTTTCCCTTAAGTCTTTCGTGAATGATTACTTCAGATATTCCCCTTTGCATACATGTACAAAATGGCCTGTCCTGACATTTACATTGCATGAAATCACTTTGAAGAGCAATTAATGCATCCTGGAATTTTTTATCCAGTTTTTCAATTGCTTCGCCGCTAGATATAATGTCTAAAGTTGATTCTGCGAATAATCGTGTTGAAAATTTAATCTTAAGAGCATTTGCAATTTGATTATGAATAACATTAGATAGATACGCATTTTCAAACATTTCTAAATCCAATGCCATAGCTAAAATCAAGACTTTTAGTTTATCATATTTTTCTTTTTTCTTATACATTGGAGAATGTCCTACATACCTTTTTAAGTATTCTCTATCATTCAATGTATTTTTAATAAATTCTGCTTCGCCAATTGATAAAAATGATACTGAAGTTGCCCTTCCATATTTTGTAATTTTTAATTTATCGCTTGAAGCATAATTAATCAAACCTAAATCTTCCATTTCATCAATAGCTGTCTTAAGTGAAATCGGAACATCAATATTTTCATAGAAATCCTTTAATTCTTTTCTAGTCTTAATTGAATTAGAAGAAATATCAGCAAGGATTTGCTCATAAGATGAATCTTCATCATATTCAATATATACATCTTCACTGTTACTTTCTAAAAGGTCTAATGCTTTTGCTTCTTCTGATTCACCAGTAAAATCATTACCTACTTCAGGTATTAAATAAACAACCCCACGGTCATGGTAAGATGGTCTTCCTGCACGACCTAACATCTGTGAAAACTCATTTGGATTAATCCATTTATTCCCCATTACAAGTGAATCAAATATTACTTGTGAAGCTGGAAAATCAACACCTGCTGCAAGAGCTGCTGTTGTTACAACACAGGAAATTTTACCCTTATCAAAATCCTTTTCAATTTTCTCTTTCTTATAATAGGATAATCCTGCATGGTATGCCTGAGCATTGACTCTTTTATTATTTAAATAATTAGCTATTTGGTGAGTTTTACGTCTTGAATTTGTAAATATGATGGTTTGTCCTCTATAACCTTTCTTAGATTTCGTATTATACTCCTTTTGAACAAGCTTTCTCATTAAATGTCTTTTTTGAGATTCATTTCTTATATAAACTAAATGCCTTTCCAGTGGGACTGGTCTTTGTGAGTATTGGACTAATTTCATATTGAATTCAGATGCTAAAAACTCAGGGTTTTTAACAGTAGCAGACAGTCCAATGATTTGAGTTTTAGGATATAAATTTTTTAAACGTTTAATTAGACCATTTAAACGAGTTCCCCTATCTTCATCATCAATCATGTGAATTTCATCAATTAAAACAACACCAAGATTAGATAATGCCTGTGAATTGCCACTTCTAAGCAGATAATCAATTCCTTCATATGTTGCAACAACAATATCTGAAGAAGATACATCTGAATCTGGAAGATTAAGCTCCCCTTTTGCCTTAACCCTATTTCTTCCAACTTTAATAGCTACCTTAAGACCTAATTTAGAATATTTATTTTTAAAATCTCTGTACTTTTGATTTGCAAGAGCAACCAATGGAGTGAGAAATATAAATTTTTTACCTTTAAGAGCCTTGGTAATACCTGCAAGTTCCCCTACTAATGTTTTACCTGAACCTGTTGCACTTACAACAAGCAAATCTTCACCTTTAAGAAGACCTTCCTTAATGGCCAAATATTGAACAGGTAATAATTTGGTATTGCCAGAGTCCAGAAGAACTTTTTTAAAGTTTTTAGGAATTTTAAGCCTTTTCATATCAACAGGAGGTATGATATGTTTTGACTTTTTGGTCTTATCAAATAATGTCAATTTTGTATTCTTTAAAGGATCAAAGTGTGGATCAAGAATTGACAATGTCTTTTCCAGGCTTCCAGTTTTCTCTAGAGTAGACTTTAAATTTCTAAAAATCTTTTTATCAAAACCTTGGAGTTTGAGTTCCTGTTTTATCGTATCAAAAGCACATTTTCTGCAAATCAATTGATTGTGATACTTATAAGAATAAGAAGAATTGACAATTGTAATGTATCCTTCATAAGCACAGAAATCACAAACTTGAGTTTTTCTAACTTTAATATTAAGGGAATGTAAAAACTTCTCCACATCATCATCTGGAGTTGCAAGAAAAACCGCCTGTGAACGCAAAAGCTTAATTACCTCGCTGGGTGGCATTAATTTTTCATTTAATGTGGAGTTCTCATTGAAATTATAATCTGCAACAAATCTTGAAATCGCTAGAGAATCACCATTTCTTGAAAACTTTATATTTCCAACAAATTCCGGTTCCCTCTTATGATTTAGAGCACCTTTTGGTGAACCGATAGGATATAATCTCCACTGTTTTTTAATCTTTTTTAAAACTAGCATTGTTATTAGATATATTTTTAATTGTTAATAAATTTATAAAAAAATAGAGTTAAATTTGATTAATCAATATAATCAAATCTTGTTTCTAAAATAATGATTATTGCAAAACCAATTATAGCAACAATCAAACATGGGAATAATCCAGCAAAGTTCAAACTAACTGAATTTACAATTTCCACACATGGAACTCTTAGAGATCCAATCATTACACCAATAAGAACTGCCATTGTTGCTCCATTATGGTTTTTAAGTAAATAATTCAAGATTTTTGAAAATCCAAGAATACCAATTAAAGCACCAACTGCAAAAACAATAATCTCAATTATATTGAAATCATGGAGTGCAGTTAACATGTATTTATATTGTCCAAGAAGCAATAATAAGAATGAACCTGAAATACCTGGTAAAATCATTGCACAAATAGCTATCATCCCAGATATAAATAATACCGGTAATGAATGATTAGCAGCTATTGGATTTAAACTTACAAATATGAAAGTTAGAATAAAACCAACTAAAGCAAATAATATATGTTTAAAGTTAATATGGTCCAGTTTTTTAAATAGAATTACTGCAGAAGCTATAATCAAACCTAAAAAGAATGAATAAGTACTAGCAGTATAATAATCCATACAATAAGTAACCACATTTGCAACAGTTAAAAATGCTACGCCTATACCTAAAAGTAATGGAATAAAGAATTTAAAGTCAATCTCCTCTGAAATACCATTTATAAATCCACTGATATTTCCTTTAAACAATGGTTTTAAAAAAGCAAATCGAATTTTACTAATTGCCTCTACCAAATGATTATAAATTCCAGTGATTAATGCGATTGTTCCTCCGGATACTCCAGGAACAATATCCGCAGAACCCATTAATATTCCACGAACAAATATTAAAAATGCTTCTTTTAAATTAAAATTCAAATTATCACCTAAAAAGTAATTATTATAATATTGATTATGTTAATTTAAATAAGTTATTAAAAAAAAGAAAAAAAGAATGGTAAAAATATTCATCGAATATTAATTAACTAAACAGCATCAGAACCTCTTTCACCAGTTCTAATCCTGATTACCTCTTCAACATCAGAAACGAATATTTTTCCATCCCCAACATCACCAGTTCTAGCACTTTCAAGAATGACATCAATGATATTATCCAAATCTTCTTCATTAACAATTAGTTCAACTCTTGTTTTTGGAATTAAATCAATACAATAGCTAGAACCTCTATAAGATTCTTTAATACCTGCTTGCCTACCTCTTCCTTTTACAGTAGAGACATTCATTCCTTCACAACCAGCAGTCAAAAGTGCTACTTTAACATTTTCAAACATTTCCTCACGTATTACTGCAATAATCCTTTTCATAATATCCCACAATTAAATTCTATATCCTGATTCCTCATGCAATGCGGAATCAAGACCTCTTATTTCATCTTTATCCTCTACTCTTAATCCCATTACAATATCTAATGCTTTTCCTATAATATAACTTACGGTAAATGAATATACCATAGTTGCAACAACTGCGACTAATTGAATAAACAATTGTTCAGGATTTCCATAAAACAAACCAGCAACTCCATTTATTGCAGATGATGCAAATAAACCTGTTGCAATTAGTCCCCAAACACCAGAAAGACCATGAACACCAAATACATCCAATGCATCATCATAACCAAATCTATTTTTAATATTATAAACAGCATAATAAGAAATTATAGCTGCTCCAGCACCAATAATCATTGATCCTGAAAATGAAACATAACCTGCTGCAGGAGTAATTGCAACAAGTCCCGCAACTGCACCTGTGATTGCACCTAAAACTGTCGGTTTTCCATCATTCATGACATCTAATATCAACCACACAATCATTGCAACTGCTGCTGCAGTATTTGAAACAAGGATTGCTGAACCTGCTAATCCATTAGCTGCAAAAGCAGATCCTCCATTGAATCCCATCCATCCAAACCATAAGAAACCAGCACCTAAAATTGAATATCCTAGATTATGTGGAAGCAATGATGTGTCTTTCCTTTTTCCAAGTATTAAAGCAAGTGCAAGAGCTGAAAAACCAGAATTAACCTCTACTGCAACTCCTCCTGCAAAATCAATTGCTCCAAGATTCATCAACCATCCACCACCCCAAATCCAGTGGCAAATTGGAATATACACAAAAGTCGCCCATAATATAATAAATATAACCCAAGCTTTTGTTTTCATTCTTCCAACAATTGCTCCTGAAACAACTGCAGCAGTTAACCCTGCAAATGTTAATTGGAATCCAGCATATACAAATGTCGGAATGTTACCTGTTAAAGAATCCACACTTATTCCTTCCATGAATAAAGTTTTTGGAATTCCAATTAAACCGCTGAAGCTTAAATCAGCGAATGCAAATTGATAACCATACATCACCCAAAGAATGCTAACAATAGCAAATGCTATTAAAGATAAAAACATGGAGTTTAATACGTTCTTCCTTTTTGATAAACCCCCATAAAAAAATGCAATACCTGGAACACTCATTAATAATACCATAATTGTCGCAACGAGCATCCATGCAGTATTTCCTGTACTTAAAACCATAATAATCACTAAATAAATAAACTAAATATATTAAACGGAAAGACATTGTCGGAAAATATCTTCCATTTAAATATCTTGTAAAAAAAGTATATAAATGTTTAGTAAAATCAAAAAAAATAAAAAAAGAAAAAATTGGTTATTTACCAATATCTTCAACTAATTCCTTTGCATAAGGAGTAATATTTTCATCGAGTATTTTTTCTAAAAACTCACCAGTGTAAGTTCCAGACTTAGCAATTTCTTCAGGTGTTCCAGTAGCAATTACTTGACCACCACCATCACCACCTTCAGGACCTAAATCAATAATATGATCTGCAGTCTTAATAACATCCAAATTATGTTCAATGACCACAACTGAATTACCAGCATCAGTTAACCTTGCTAAAACTTCTAATAACCTCTTAATATCTGCAAAATGAAGACCAGTAGTAGGTTCATCCAAGATATATAAAGTCTTACCAGTACTAGTTCTGGATAACTCCTTAGCTAATTTAATCCTTTGGGCTTCTCCACCAGACAATGTTGTTGCAGGTTGGCCAATCTTCATATAACCTAATCCAACATCATATAATGTCTGAAGTTTCTTGGTGATTTTAGGAATATTTTCAAAGAACTCCAATGCCTCTTCAACAGTCATTTCCAAGACTTCATAAATATTTTTACCTTTGTATCTAATATCTAAAGTCTCTTCATTGTATCTTTTACCACCACATACTTCACATGGTACGTATACATCTGCTAAAAAGTGCATTTCAATTTGAACAATACCATCACCAGAACATGCTTCACATCTTCCACCTTTAACATTAAATGAAAATCTTCCAGGTTTATATCCTCTTGCTTTAGATTCTGAAGTATTCGCAAACAAATCACGGATATCACTGAATACTCCAGTATAAGTTGCAGGGTTTGAACGTGGAGTTCTTCCAATAGGCTTTTGGTCAATAGCAATGACTTTATCAATGTTTTCTAATCCTTCAATTGACTTGTGATTACCTGCAAAGGTGAATTTTTTAGTTAATTTACCTTGAGCTCCCTTGTATAATATTTCATTAATTAAACTACTTTTACCAGATCCACTAACACCAGTTACACAAGTAAATTTACCTAATGGAATTTCTACATCGATATCTTTAAGATTATTTTGAGTAGCACCAATTATTTTTATGAATTTACCATTTCCAGACCTTCTCTTTTTAGGAATCTCTATTTTTTTAGCTCTGGATATATATTGACCAGTTATGGAATTTGGATTGTTCATAATATCCAATGGAGTTCCTTGAGCAACAACCTTTCCACCATGCTCACCAGCACCAGGACCAATATCAACAACATAATCTGCTGATAAGATAGTTTCTTCATCGTGTTCTACTACAACAAGAGTATTTCCTAAATCTTTAAGCCTTTTAAGAGCAGATATAAGTTTTACATTATCCCTTTGGTGAAGACCAATACTTGGTTCATCCAGAATATATAACACTCCTACAAGACCAGAACCAATTTGAGTAGCTAATCTAATCCTTTGAGCTTCCCCACCAGATAAAGTACCGGAAGACCGTGACATTGACAAATAATCAAGTCCAACTTCAACTAAAAAGCTTAGACGCTCCTTGATTTCTTTTAAAATTTCTTTTGCAATGAAATTTTCCCGATTAGTTAATTCTAAATTCTGGAAGAATTGATAAGAATCTTTTATTGCCATATCACAAACATCAATAATTGATTTTCCACCAACAGTAACTGCTAAAACTTCTGGTCTAAGTCTTTTACCACCACAAACATGACATTTTCTATCAGACATGAATTTTGAGAGATGCTTTCTTGAATAATTGGATTTAGTTTCTACATATAACCTTTCCATTCTTGGAATAACTCCCTCAAATTTACGATTAACCATATAAGACTTATTTCTTCTCTTAAAATTAAATGGAATTTTATCATTACAACCATAAAGAATAATGTTTTGATATTCTTCATTTAGTTCATTAAATGGAACATCCATACTAAAATTAAAATGATTGGAAACAGCTTCAAGCATTTGATAATAATAATTCTCTTTTGTTGAAGATTTTGACCAAGGCACAATAGCTCCTTCATTTAAAGTCAATGTTTTATCTGGGACAATTAAGTCTGGATCAATTTCCATCTTAGAACCAATCCCATTACATTCAGGACAAGCTCCTTGAGGTGCATTAAATGAAAACATCCTCGGAGTTAACTCTTCAAAATTTATTCCACAATCAACACAAGCAAAATGTTCTGAATATTTTTTTTCATAATCACCATCTTCACCAGAGAATAACACAGTGATCAAACCTTCAGAAAATTCAGATGCAGTTTCAAGAGAATCAACTAATCTCCTTTTAAAGTCAACATCTTTTCTTGTTTTAAGTCTATCTACCACAACATCAATACTATGTCTGTATGTCTTTGCAAGGTCAATGTCTTCTTCCAATTCTCTTATTTCACCATCAACACGAACTCTTACAAAACCTTTGTTTCTTAAATCTTCAAAAACATCTTTGTGCTGACCTTTTTTATCTCTTACAATTGGAGATAATATTTGAATTTTAAGACCTTCACCTTCTCCAATAATTGAATCACCAATTTGTCCAAGAGTTTGCTGTGATATTTCTTTTCCACAATTAGGACAATGAGGGGTTCCAACTCTCGCAAATAACAATCTTAAATAATCATAAATTTCAGTAATGGTACCTACAGTTGATCTTGGATTTTCTCTTGTAGTTTTTTGATCAATTGAAATAGCCGGAGACAATCCTTCAATGGATTCCATTTCAGGTTTTTTCATTTGACCTAAGAACTGTCTTGCATAAGCCGATAAAGATTCAACATATCTACGCTGTCCTTCAGCATAGATTGTATCAAACGCTAATGAAGACTTACCAGACCCACTTAAACCTGTAATCACAATGAATTTATCACGAGGGACACAAATATCAATATCTTGTAAATTGTGCTCACGTGCACCCTTTATGATAATTTGTTTTTTAGAATCTTCAGTCATAATAAACCTCTTTTATATTACTTTATTCAACTATTTTAAAAAATATTGTGAGAGCAAATGAAAGCTAATAATCATTCGTACAATATAAAACAAATATTTAATTTCGGAATATATAAATCTTTTTCCAATATACAAAAAAAGCATGATATTTTTCATAGCTATTATTTATATTCCAAATCTAGAATAATACATAAAATGGCCAATAATTTATATAATGCTTCATTAATTATAATTAAAAATTTGATAATATCGATGAATTATACAAATAACTCATCACATTATTTATCCATATCTTTTAAAGCATAAAGTTTATTTCTTAAATCAGCTGCCCTTTCAAAGTCAAGTCTTGCCGCTGCATCTTTCATGTCTTTTTCTATATCCTTAATAAGCAAGCGAAGCTCATCTTTAGGCATTTTTTCAACATTTGTTCCAACTTTGTATTTTTCATCTTCCTCAGCTAATTTTTCTTTTAATGTTCTTTGGGTTGATGTTGGAGTAATTCCATGGACTTCATTGAATTTCATTTGTAGTTTACGTCTTTTAAGTGTTGTATCATATGCATTTTTAACAGAATCAGTCATTTCATCAGCATACATCAATACACGACCGTTAACATTTCTTGCCGCACGACCGATAGTCTGAATCAATGATGTTTCATTTCTTAAAAATCCTTCTTTATCTGCATCTAAAATAGCTACAAGAGATACTTCAGGTAAATCCAAACCTTCTCTTAAGAGGTTCACACCAACTAAAACATCAAATTTACCCCTTCTCAAGTCATCCACAATTTCGATTCGCTCCAATGTATCGATTTCAGAGTGCATATATCTTACCTTAACACCAATACGAGCATAATAATCAGTTAAATCTTCCGCCATTCGTTTAGTTAAAGTTGTAACTAACACCCTTTCATCTTTCTTAGCAGTTGCCCTAACTTCCTTAAGCAAATCTTCAACCTGACCTGAAACCGGCCTGATTATGACTTCCGGATCAACAAGTCCGGTTGGCCGTATAATCTGCTCAACAACATTCCTTGATTTTGCAAGTTCATATGCAGAAGGTGTTGCAGATACATAAATCACCTGATTAACAGATGATTCAAATTCATCAAATCTTAAAGGACGGTTTTCCTTAGCAGATGGTAATCTAAAACCATAATCAACCAGGGTTTCCTTACGTGCACGGTCTCCATTATACATTCCCCTAATTTGAGGTACAGTAACGTGAGACTCATCGATAATTGTTAAAAAATCATCCGGAAAATATTTTAAAAGAGAATAAGGTTTATCTCCCCAATTACGTCCAGATAAATGCATGGAATAATTTTCAATACCTGCACAATATCCCATTTCCTTAAGCATTTCTATATCAAAACGAGTTCTCTGCTCCAATCTTTGGGCTTCCAATAGTTTACCCATTGCATTGAGCTCGGACAATCTTTCATCAAGTTCATTTGTGATTCTTGAAATTGCATCATCCATTTTATCCTGGCCAACCACAAAGTGCTTTGCTGGAAAAATCATGTATCTTTTAAGGGATTCCTGTTTTTTTCCTGTAACTTTGTCAATGATGCTGATTGCATCTATTTCATCACCAAATAATTCTATTCTTATTGGAGGTGTTCCATGAACCGGATTAATTTCAATTACATCTCCTCGAACTCTAAATTGACCCCTAGCAAACTCAATGTCATTACGTTCATATTGCATGAAAACTAAACGGGATAAAATTTCTGACCTGTCATAAATGTCCCCTACAGATATTCCAAAAGCAAATTCGCCGTAATCTTCAGGTGAACCAATACCATAAATACAACTCACACTACTAACTACGATGACATCATCTCTTGATAATAAGGATTGAGTTGCAGAATGCCTCATTATATCAATATCCTCATTAATGGATGCTTCTTTATCAATGAAAGTATCTGTTCTAGGCACATATGCCTCAGGCTGATAGTAATCATAATAACTGACAAAATATTCAACTGCATTATCCGGGAAAAATTCCTTAAATTCTTCATACAATTGTGCAGCAAGTGTTTTGTTATGTGAAATAACAAGAGTAGGTTTTTGGACCTTTTCAATTACATTTGCCATTGTAAAAGTCTTACCTGAACCAGTTACACCTAAAAGTGTTTGATTCTTTAATCCATTTTTAATGCCTTCAGCTAAAGAGTTAATGGCTTTTGGTTGATCACCTAATGGTTTATAAGGTGAATTTAGTTTGAATTCCTTCATAATATCTACTTATTGATGGATACATTGAAACTGACATGCATATAACTTGGAGCACAGCAAGGAACTACTTTTTCATCCCTTATTGCGACTTTCCCATAACTTTTAATCTCTTTTTCTAAATCATTTTTAATTTTGCTTACATTATCAAAATTATAAACCCTAAGAGATCCTAAAAATACAGTTTTAGCAGACATATTCATTACTGAAATAGTATCTATCATCTCTTGTTCATCATATTTAGCTAAAATTTTATTAGATTTATTGGCTAATTCCTTTTTTATTGCTTCTTTATCCATATTAATCCCTCGATGCAACTTAAAATATCAATCACTTATACTATTATTATATATCATATCTATTAAAGATTATCCTCAGTCCCAATATACAAGTTATACACTAACTATTTCAACTCCATCATTTTGAGTTTAGATAGAATCAAATGATGATTGGAATTGAATTAAATCTAAAGATTTCATGATATTTAATCCTTAAAAATCTATAAATAAAGAACTACGGTTGAAAATATGTTTATGGCTAGAATTAAACTTAAAACAAAGAGAATTCAAGGTTATGAAATTACTGAATTTAAATGTTATATAAAATTCAGAAAGGAAATACAATGATGGCAAAAATCACCCAATATCCTGGAAATGGAAAAATTTCACAAGTTTATATTTCTGGATTATATGAAATTGGAGCAGCACCAGAATTTATTGTATTACGAAAAGACATCAGTGATAAAGATTTTATTTATTCAAATTATAGAAGATTTTAAATAAAAAAAAGAAATAAAAAATAAATTTTGATAAAAAATCAAATAAGAGTTCTATAAAGTCTAAAAACTTATTATAATATCCTATTAAATATACAACATCTATTTTATAATAATTGTATCAGTAAACCAAATAATTGCACCACCAATAATTAAAATAAAATATATCATTACTAGAAGACCTATCATATCTAGTATATATAAATCTGTAGTAAATGATAAAAAAGAGAGAATAAGAGCAGTTATACCCATTATACTAAGTATTAATCCCTGAGTTTTTGCTTTTCCATTTTTTGTCAGTAAGTAAACTCCAATAATTAAACAAAAAAAACCCAACGGCCCAACAAATAATGATAATATTGCAAAAATATATCCAAGTATAACAGCAAAAGTATTATCCTCTAATGACCCTCCACATTTTGAACAAAATGTTTCACCCGTAGGTATATTTTTACCACAATAGGGACATACAACAATACATGTTGTCCCAGCATTCCCATTATTGTTATTTGTTTTAACTTCTGCACCACATTTATCACAAAAATTTATAGTATCATTTATTTTTGCACCACATTTATCACAAAATCTAGACATAAATTCACAAAATACTAATAGTAATAATAATTATTATAATAACTCATACTATCCACATAAGACATATACGAAAACCAGAAAAAGCAAATAATTAACATCATTATTATAGCTAAAACAATCATAATAATTCCATGTTTATGAACATCATTATTATTTCGAGTTAATAAGTATATTCCAAATATTATTCCAATTACTGGGAGACATATTGAACAAATATACCCTAATACAATAGCAGCTATATGTTTTTCAGGATTTAATAGACTACCACAATTTGTACATGCAATATTTCCAACTGGAATTAATGAACTACATTTTGGACAAGGAATTTTTAAATTAGTATTATGTTGATTGTTAATACTTTCAGATTCATTAGATAATGAAGCCCCACACTTAGAACAAAATTTAGTTCCCTCTTTTACTTTGTTACCACAATTACTACAAAAAGACATTTTATTCACTCATCATCTAAATTACTATCATTTGCAGTTAACTTTTTTCCACAACCTGGACAAAATTTAGAATCTTCAAATAAACCATGACCACAATCTTCACAGTAGGAAACAAATGATTCATTATTTACACCAACATTATTATTAACTGATAATTGTGCACCACTATTCATAATAGTTACAACATCATCAGATGCAACAATATAATAAATAATACCTACTGGAAAAAGGAAAATAATTAACAAAATCAATAATCCTTCACTATATGATTTTTTCTTTAAAATAGCAGTTCCATTAAAATTACTTTGCATTCTGAAACCTTGAGCAATATACAGTTGTAATTGTTGATTAAATTCATTTTCATTATTAGTATTAATATTTAAACTAAATCCCAATTAAATTCCCCCACATATTTAACAAATATTTAATCATATCATAATTTTAAATTAATATATTATATAC
>NZ_JBNMGD010000036.1:0-14976 GCF_050872065.1 Methanobrevibacter sp. | reverse complement strand
TCAAAAAACAATGCCAAAATCAAGAAAACGAACATTCAAGACTAAACGAGGCGTTTTAAAACGAATCTATCGCAGGGATCTCATTTGGAATGACAATCGCAAAAAGGATTTTGAAAATCAACAAAGTTTTTGAAAGAGTCATAGCATTTATTTTAATTCATGGTTTTATGTTTTAGTTTAATATTTATTTTTAAGAGATTCTTTTATGTATCTTTTAATAAATTTATCGAGTTCTGGTGAAACTTCACTTTTTTGAGAACCTAATTGAGTTTTATCAGTAAATGTTCCTTTTAATTGTCTACCTGTCCATTTTACTTCTTCTTCAACTCTTTTTCCGTATTTTGTTCCAAACATCTTAAATAGTGGGAATTTAGTAATTCCATTTGCACCACTTAGTATCAGTATTCCTATGTTTGCAAGATTATCTATCCATGTTCCGCAGATTATTTCGATTTCTGGGAATTCTAACCTGACTCTAGCCACTACTTGTACATAATAAAGAGAAGCGGGTTGTGATGAATTAGAATATATGGTTTCTTTGTGAGGATTTAGAGAGTAAAATATTACTCTATCAATTTTATGATCCCTGATATAATCAATAATGTAATCTACATCGGATAATGTCTCGCCAAGACCCAATATTATTGTAATTGCATTTTTAAATCCTAAACCTTTTGCAACATCTAACATATTACTTATATCATCTAATTTTTTTGAGGGGCATACCTTTTCATGGATTTTTGGATTTGCTACTTCAACAGCTCCAGTAATTCCTTTTATTTCAGATCCATATTCGTCCAATTCATCTGTTATTCCAGTATTCAACCAGACTCCATCACCAGTTATATTTTTGATTGTTGTAGCTATTTCCTTAATTTCCTGTGTTTTGAATGATTCATATCCTCCAGATAAGAATTCGATGTTCCAATCGAGACGTTTGCACATTTCTGCCTCAGCATAGATGTTGTTTATGTTTCGTCTTGCTTTGGTTGGATCTTTAATTTTATCTTTTTGTGTTGACATGTAACAGAAGGCACAATCTCCCTTGTCACACCACCATGACAAGAATACTGCTCTTTCTAATGTGATTAAATCCCCGTGTTTTTTTAATGTAATATCATTGGCTTTTTTTATTAGATCGAATATGTTAGAATTCATGTATGTAATATATATCCTTAAACTTTATATATTAGTTAGTTAAAATTAATTAATAGAACTGATTTTATTGGTTTAGGGTACAAAAAACCGAAAGGTTTATATAGTACATGTTACAAAGTAATTATTACTGTTTAAAGTCTTTTGATTTTTAAACATGGGTTGTATTTGGTTAAGTGAGATGGGTGTCATATGCCATCGTAGCTCAGTAGGTAGAGCGTTCGGCTGTTAACCGATTGGTCACAGGTTCGAGCCCTGTCGATGGCGCTTTTGGGCCCATAGCTTAGCCAGGTAGAGCGTCCGGCTCATAACCGGAAGGCCATGGGTTCGAACCCCATTGGGCCCATGTTGATTAAACAGTTTAGATTCATATGCTCCGGTGGTGTAGTCCGGCCAATCATTTCGGCCTTTCGAGCCGAAGACTCGGGTTCGAATCCCGGCCGGAGCATTTTTAAAAATTTGTTAAGATTTTTTATGGTTTCTATGTATCCTTTGTTTTCATAAGCGGGGGTGCCCGAGAGGCCAAAGGGGACAGGCTTAGGACCTGTTGACGCAGGTCTACCAGGGTTCAAATCCCTGCTCCCGCATTCTTTACAATTTTTTTAATTTGTTTCATTTGCCGGGGTAGGGTAGGTGGTCATCCTCCGGGACTGTGGATCCCGGGACTCGGGTTCGAATCTCGGCTCCGGCCCCATTTATAAAATCTATTTTTATGATTATTTAATGTAAATTGTACTTTATTAGTGTTCATATGCTCCGGTGGTGTAGTCCGGCCAATCATTTCGGCCTTTCGAGCCGAAGACTCGGGTTCGAATCCCGGCCGGAGCATTTTAAATATATTTTTCCTGATTTTTTCATGATTAGTTTTCAGATGCTCTAGCATTTTTATTATATATTATGCAAAATAAACTAATATTATAAATGAATTATTTCTATTGTTGAGTGTTGTTATGGCTAAAAAAGGATCTGCTGAAGAAAGGGAGTTGGTGCATAAACTTTGGGAACGTGGTTTTGCAGCTATGAGGGCTCCTGCATCTGGGGGTGCTACTAAAAAATCATTACCTGATGTTGTTGCGGGAAATGGTAAGTTATATTTGGCTATTGAAGTTAAAACAACTACAAAAGACAAAATATATATTGATTCTATTCAAATTGATGAATTATGTGAATTCTCGGATATTTTTGGTGCTAAACCGTATATTGGTGTTAGATTTAAATACACTAAATGGCTTTTTTTAGAGCCAGATAAAACTCCTCGTACCAGTAAAGGTAATTATCGTGTCAAAAAGGAGTATGCTCTGGAAAAAGGTTTAGAAATTGATGAAATAACTGGTATTGATAGACAAATGAAATTCGAATGAATGGTAATCTTTATATATTATTAAAATAAATCTATTATTGTATGTTATGTGTGGGGTTATGGTGTAACCTGGCATCATCTGGGACTCCAGTTGTCTTTGAAGAAATATACGCGTAACTGAACAGTACTTGTTGTGATGAACAATTGGAGTACTGAGGCAAGAGAAATCCCAGGATCGGGGTTCAAATCCCTGTGACCCCATTTTATACAAAAACTATTTTTCAAAAATTTTAATTATTAGATTTTTAATATTATTTTTCATGTCACATATTGTTTTTATTTCAGGATATAATTATGATTCAAATTGTTATTTAATTGATAACAAAATTTTAGTTGATACTGGTGCCGGCGAAAACAAGGATTATTTATTTTCTAAATTACATGAAAATGGTGTTGAACCGGAAGATATTGAATTAATTGTTAATACTCATTGTCATTTTGACCATATTGGGGGTAATCATCTTTTTCCAAATGCTAAAATAGCTGTTCACAAATTAGATGCAATTCCAATCAGAAATGAAGACACATTAGGTACTGCGGGCACTGCTTTTGGTTTTGATAATATCAATAATTCTCATGTTGATATCGAGCTAGAAGAAGGCGATAAAATAGCAGATTTTGAAGTAATCCATACTCCTGGACATACAAGTGGAGGAATTTCTCTTTGGGATGGTGAAAATTTAATTTGTGGTGATACTATTTTTGCCGGTGGGGGTGTTGGTAGAATGGATATTGGAGGAAATTATGAAGATATGAAAAAAAGTGTTGAAAAATTAATGACATTGAATGTCAAAAGAATTTTTCCTGGCCATGGGCCTATTGTTGAGGATAATGGAAAAGATCATATTAAATTATCTTACTCATATTTATGATTTATTTTCTAATTTTTTAGATACTTTGCTAAATGATCCTCTTTTAACAAGGACTGAAACTTTTTCTCCACGACTAATGACATTGTCTGGTTGTGGGATAATTAATGTTCCGTTTTGATAAGTAGCTATAATCATGAAATCTTTTGTTGGGGATATATCTTCAAATTTTTTACCAATAATTTTATCATTAGTTATGGTCATATCTAAAATTTCCCCATCCCCTTGACCAATAGTCATTAATTCTGCCGTGTTTGGTCGGGTAACAATTTTTTGTAAATATGATGCAGCTGCTCTTTCTGGACTGATTACTTGTTCTATTCCAACTTCTTTAAATGCTTCCTCGTGGTCAGGATTACTTACACGAGCAATAATATGTTCAACATTATATTTTCTAACGAGGATACATGAAAGTAAGTTTGCTTCATCATTTCCAGTTGTTGCAATGAAATACTTTGCATCTTCGATATTTACTTCTTCAAGTATTTTAGAATTAGTTCCATTTCCACAAATAACTAGTGCATCGAGTTCTGATGCAACATCAGCACATAATTTAGTATTACTTTCAATTAGTGTAATGTCATATCCTTCATTAATTAATAAATTTGCAAGGGCGAGTCCTACACGACCCCCTCCCATAATTACTACATAATCCATTATAATCACCTTTAATATTTATTTTTAAGTATTATAAAGTTTATCTTTTAAAAATTTCAAAAACAGTCCTTATTGTGATTAAAACTGGATAGATTTCTAATCTTCCAATCCACATATTAAAAATACTTACTATTTTTAAGATAGGGTTTATTTGGGGGGTCATAATTCCAAGGTCTAAACCATTACTACCTTGAAGTGACACTATTGCAAATAAACTTTTAAATGGATCATATCCAAATAGACAGAATAGTGCCCATGTAACTAGTATAAACATTAAATATAATGTAATGTAATTTCCGGATTGTGCCACTACACTTTCAGGCAATTGTTTATCTTGTAATTTTATTGGAACAATTCTGCCTGTTGGTGATAGGATTTCGCGTATATGTTTATAGACTCCTTTGAAAAATGTAATTATTCTAATAAGTTTAATAGCCCCTACTGTGGATCCATTAGATCCTCCAGATAACATTAGACAAATTAAGCAGATTAATACGAAGGATGGCCAACCTGCCATTGTTAAAGATGATGGAATATTCGCTCCTGTTGTTGTAATTGCTGATACTACTGTAAACAATAATTCCATTGGAACAATATTTGACATATAATAAAGTAGTAATGTCACAATCGCAATTACACAGATAATTATTTTAAATTGTAAATCTTCTAATAGAGATTTTCCTTTTGTTTTTATGACTTTATAATGAACTAAAAAGCTTGTAGCACCAAGTATCATTAAAATAATGGTTATGAAATAAATCAAGTCATTATTATAATATCCCATATTAGCATTTTTAATGTTCATACCCCCAGTTGAAATGATACAAAATGTATTACATAATGAATCAAAAATCGGCATTCCTGCTAATATATACAATATAATTCCTGTAATTGTGTAAATTATGTAGATTTTTATTGTTTTTTCAAGTGTTGTTTTTGTACTTGGTTTTACACGTTCTTCATGTGCTTCTGAGTGATATAAAGTTGAGGTTACTGCACCAGGTTTTGTTAAAATACTAATGACCATAACTACAACCCCTAAACCTCCAATCCATTGTTCAAAAGCTCTAAAAAATAACACACTGTGGGGCAGTATCTCTAAGTCAGTATACATGGTTATTCCAGTACCAGTCAGAGCAGACATACTTTCAAAAATTGCGTCTAGTGGAGAGAGGTTTGTTGCAAGCATAAAAACTAGTCCTCCAATAAGAGCAGCCCATAACCAACCGATAGATGAAATGATCATACCATGTTTAAGTCGAAGATTCTTTTTTGAATATTTTTTGAGATATTTCATTAAAAAGACGCCAAGACCTATTGATATTGCTGCAGGTAAAATAAAACTAGTTAAATCAAATTCAAAATATATTAAATCAAATAGTAATGGAATCAAACACATTACTCCAATTCCAATTAATAAATATCCTGAATTTAGTCCAATAATTAATAAGTCAGTCTTTGTTATATATCTCATTAATGTATTATTTTGAATAAATTTCTATATAAATTTATAAGTATTAGAAAATATAACTTAATAGTAATTATGGATAAAAAATCAGTATTTTTTCTTGGAATTAGTGTTTTTATATTATTTGTCATGTTATGGCTAGTGGGAATAGATGAGGTCATTGCCGATCTTAAAGTTGCCAAATTGGAATTGATAGCGTTAGCTATTGGTGTGCAGGTAGTTACATATGTGTTATATGCTTTGCGTTGGCAAATACTTAATAATTTAGCTGATATTAATACAAGCCTTAAAAAATTAATTCCAATGGTTTTGGTAGGTCTTGCAGTAAATAACATAACACCTTCCGGACGTGGTGGGGGAGAACCTGTTAGGGCATATATTCTATCAAAGGAAGAAAATTATCCAATGCGAGAAACTTTCGCTACTGTTGTTGCTGATAGGGCTTTAGATACATTTCCATTTATAGTGTTGGCAGTAATAACAATTATTGGTATGACTTTTTACTTCAACTTTGATCTATGGTTGCTTGTTTTAATGATTCTATCAGTAATAGTTATTATTGCTGTTTTAATCCTGATTATTTACATGTCTGTCAATCCTAAATTTGGAAAACGTGTTGATGGGTGGATAATTAGGTTAGTTAGAAGATTTTATAAGAAAAATTCTGAGGAGTTTGAAAATAAAATCCATTCTGTTATAGATGATTTCCAGAATACAATGAAAACTCTAATTTCTAGTAAAAAAGTCATGTATTATGCATTGCCATTATCATTTATTATTTGGATTTTTGAAATCATAAGAGTTTATATAGTATTTTTAGCTTTTGGAGCAAATATTAGTCCAGTTGTTATCGGTGAGGTATTTATCATTGCTTCATTAGTTGGTATGATACCGCTTCTTCCAGGGGGCCTTGGTGCTGTTGATGGAATTATGGTTGTATTCTATTCTGTTGCAGGAATATCTGCTTCAGTAAGTGCTGCTGCGACTGTTATAGAGAGATTAATTTCATTTTGGATGGCTACAATTTTAGGAATGCTTATCTTACCTCATTATGGATCTTCAATTTTGGATAAAATTTCATTTAGTTCATCAAATGATGAAATTGAAGATACGTTTGAAAATGAAATGGATGATTAAATAGAAAACTTTATTTTAATTTATACACTAAATATTTAGTATAGCAAAAAATTTATTTTTTGTATATTAATTTTGGTGAAATCATGGAAATTAATGGTGTAGAAATTAAAGATACTTACGCAGAAGGTTTCGGAATTAAAGTAACTAGAATTTTAGTTACTGCAGCAACTGAAGAATTAGCAAAAATCGCAGCAACTGAAGCAACCGGTTACGGAACTTCTGTTATTGGATGTCCTGCAGAAGCAGGTATTGATTGCTTTGTACCAGCAGAAAACACTCCTGATGGAAGACCAGGTTATGTCATCATGATCTGTCAAGGTGGTAAAAAAGCACTTGATCACGAATTAATGGAAAGAATTGGAATGTGTATTTTAACTGCTCCTACTGCAGCAGCATTTAACTGTCTTGAATCAGAAACTACCTTAAAAACTGGTAACAAATTAAAATTCTTCGGTGACGGATTTGAAAAAGAATGTGAAATTGACGGAAGAAAAATCCATTCTATCCCTATCATGTCTGGTGATTTCTTAGTTGAATCTGAATTTGGATACAAAGATGGTGTGGCTGGAGGAAACTTCTTCATTTTAGCAAAAGACCAAATGACTGGTGTAAAAGCAGCACAAGCAGCTGTTGAAGCTATTTCTAAAGTTGAAGGTGTAATCACTCCATTCCCTGGTGGTATGGTTGCATCTGGTTCTAAAGTAGGATCTAACAAATACGCAAAATTCTTAAATGCATCTACTAACGAAAAAATGTGTGTAACATTAAAAGGTGAAGTAGACTCTGATATTAGAGACGATGCTGATGGAGTATTTGAAATTGTTATTGATGGTGTAGACGAAGAATCCGTTAAAGCAGCTATGAAAGCAGGTATTGAAGCAGCTTGTTCAGTTGATGACGTACTTGAAATCAGTGCAGGTAACTTTGACGGTAAATTAGGCGCTTACATTATGAACTTACAAGAGTTATTCTAGAGAATTTAATTCTCTTTTCTTTTTTTATTTGAATTTACTTATTTAATCTAAATCTTCTTTTCCAGTTATTTTAGCTATCTCTTCATTTGTTAGATTTATCCCAATTATTTCTTCTATTTCCTTTAAATCAGTAATTAATTTTTCAAAGGTTTTTTTATCAGGCCCTAAAATTAAATGTGAATGGATATTATGTGTGGCTTTATATAAATTTTTTAGTGCTTGTTTTTGGTCATCATGTGTTTCTAAATAGTTTTGATAGCACTTGCCATCGGCAAGTTTTGTTACTCCTATATCTCGTGTAAGAGGTGTTTCAACGCCAGGGATGTGGTAATCAATATTTTCCAAACTGCAACCATATTTGTTGATAATTTTGAATTCATCATATAATTCATTTGGAGTATGTTTCACTGTTATTCTTAGGAGATGAGGTTTTGTAGATTCGAAAAACATGTCTTGTCCACCAATTATTTCAGGACATACAACTTTATTTGCTCCTGCTTTTTTAAGGCGGCTGATATTTTCTATTCTACTTGCTCTTGTGATAATCCAAGCATCTGAATTACTTTCACGGATTGTCAATACAATAAATAAATTGTTTACATCGTCACCAGTACTTACAATTACACTATTGCATTTTTTTCCTGCTAATTTTGCTATTAAATTATCTTCAATTGCATCTCTATGAATTGTAACTACTGAATCTGTTTCTTCAATATTTTCGAAGACTTCTTCATCTTTATCAATTACAATTATATTTTGATTTCTTTTTGTTAATTCGTCAAATACTACTTTTCCGACTCTACCAAATCCACAGATGATATAATAATCTTCTAAGTCACTTATTTTTTTCATTTTCCTAGCTCCTTTTGAATACGCACTCATTTTTTCTTGGAAACTTGTTAACATGACATTAAATACATAAGCAAGTAATGCAACACCTGAAAGAGCTAATGTTGTTGCAAAAATCTTTTGAATCCCAGTATGAGGAGTATAATCTCCGTAACCCACGGTCGCCATTGTAATAATTGAATAATAAATTGAATCAAGAAGATTTAGGTTCATTATAAAATAGGAACCCACAATTCCATAAATAAACAATCCAATAATTAATATGAGTCCTGTTGTCACATATCTTGTAGGTAATTTTGTTAAAATTCTAATTGTTATTTTTCTCATAAATTTGTTTCCATAAAATATTTAAGATAATTATATCTATATTAAATAGTTATATTTTAATTTAAAGGTGATTTTTTGGATCCAATTGATATGATGGTTACTGATTATAATTGTGAATATTTGGGTTTATCTAGATTATGCCTAATGGAATCTGCGGGCAAGTCATTAGCAGAAGAAGTAGGTAAAATTGCAGTCTATACATTTTCTAAACCAGTTAAAGTTGTTATTTTCACAGGTTCTGGTGGAAATGGTGGGGATGGTTTTGTTGCAACAAGATATTTGCTAAACAGAGGGTATGATGTTGATATCTACATGTTAAAGGATAATATTCACTCTAAAGATGCTAAGGTTAATCTTGAAATATTAAAAAATATGAAACCCCGTTTATCTAGATTGAATATCTTTAATTTAAAAACTTTGGAAGATATTAATAATTGTGAAGTTGCTAAAAGTGTAGATGATGATTTTATAATTCTTGATTGTATTTTAGGTACTGGAATTGAAGGAAAATTACAAACCAATATTAAAAGAGCCATTGAAGTAATTAATGAATCCAGTGGAGTTAAGATAAGTGTTGATGTTCCTTCAGGATTGGATCCTTTAACTGGTGAAGCGGATGATTTGGCAGTTATTCCAGATTATACAATTAGTTTTCATAAAATTAAAACAGGGGTAAGAAATGCTGATGAAGATGTTGTTGGGGGTCTTGTAACAGCAGATATTGGAATTCCATTTGAAGCAGAATACTTTGTCAATTATGGTGATTTTTTAAGGTTTAATAATAGGGATTATAATTCTCATAAGGGAAATAATGGTCGTTTACTCATTGTTGGAGGTTCTTTTGATTATTCTGGTGCTCCTGCAATTGCTGGAATGGCTGCAATTGGAGTGGGTGCTGACTTAGTTTATGTTGCTGCACCTGAGAAAGCCGGTGAAGCTATTAAAGCAACATCTCCTGATTTGATTGTTAAATCTCTTGAAGGGGATGAACTCTCATTGGATAATGCTAGTGATATAATTGAATTATCAGAGAATGTTGATTCAGTGGTATTGGGGCCAGGAGCAGGAATATCTGAGGATACTTCAAAACTATTTAATTTGCTTGTTGTAAAAATTAAAAAACCAATAGTCTTAGATGCTGATGCTTTAAAACAAGTTGATTTATCTTTAATTAAAAATCGTGAAGATATCATATTAACTCCCCATATTTTCGAATTTAAATCCTTTTTTAAGGTTAATAACGATTTAAAATTGGATATTGATACATATGATTTTAAGAAAGTCGATGAAAATATCACTGAATTCCAGAAAATTACTCGTCAAATTAAAGGATCTGTCATCGTTAAAGGTCAATATGATTTAATTTTATCTGGAAATAAATTCAAGATTAACAAAACTGGTAATCCTGGAATGACTGTAGGAGGAACTGGCGATGCACTTTCAGGCATTGCAGGTAGTTTATTTGCTCAAGATTTGAGTGCTTTTGACAGTGCAGCACTAGCTGTCTTTATTAATGGTCTTGCAGGAGATAGAGCATTTGAAGAGAAGGGAAATGGGTTTTCAGCTACTGATTTAGTATCTTTCATTGGTAATGTGATTAAAGATGGATTATGTTAAAGGAATTTTTAAGAATCGTCCAAATAGATTCATAGCGGAAGTGGAAGTGGATGGTAATTTGGAAATTGCTCATGTGCCGAATACTGGTAGATGTAAGGAACTCTTAGTTGATGGTGCTGTAGTTTGGCTTAAACCATCTGATAATCCAAAAAGAAAAACTAAATTTTCACTTCACTTTGTAGAAAACAAAAATGTATTGGTATCAATTTACTCCCAACAAGCAAACAGTATTGTGTATGATGCCATTCTTGATGGTAAAATAGAAGAGCTCACAGGTTATTCTATTCATCAAAGAGAAAAAACTGTTGATAATTCAAGAATAGATATATATCTTTCAGATGGAACTGATGAATGTTATGTTGAAGTAAAAGGAGTAACATTAATTGTTGATGGTGAAGCTAGATTTCCGGATGCACCAACTGAAAGAGGTTCAAAACACTTAAATGAATTGATAAAACTTAAAAAGGAAGGAAATCGAAGTGTGGTATTTTTCCTAGTGCAACATCCAGCCGGAAAATTCTTTAGGCCAAACTGGGAAAATGATCCAGTATTTTCCAGAACATTAAATGAGGCATATGATGCTGGTGTTGAAATTCTTGTCTATAAGTGTGATAATCAACTAGATGCAATAACCTTGATTCCAGAAGCTTTAGATTTTGATTTGGGAGAAAATCTCTCCGATAGCATCGTTAATGACAAGTGATGATAGATTATCATAATGAGTTTCACTTTTATTAATTAAAACAAGATTTTTCCCGTTAAAATAATTTATGAGTCCTGCAGCAGGATAAACAACAAGTGAAGTTCCTCCAATGATTAATGTGTCTGCTTGTGAGATATAATCGATTGAAAAATTTAAAACTGCATTATTCAGTGGTTCTTCATATAAAACAACATCAGGTTTTACGATGCCTCCACATTCACATTTAGGAATTCCATCACTTTTTAAAATATGATTCAATTCATATTCTTTTCCGCAAATTTGACAGTAATTCCTATGAATGCTTCCATGGAGTTCTAAAATATTTTTGCTCCCTGCTTTTTGGTGAAGTCCATCAATATTCTGTGTCACTATAGCTTTTAATTTTCCGATTTTTTCTAATTTAGCCAGTGCAATGTGTGCAGGATTAGGTTTAGCATCTTTAAAAACAAGATTGTCTTTATAATAATTAAAAAACTCTTCTGTATGCTCTAAATAATAACTATGTGAAACAAGATTTTCTGGAGTGTCTCCATACTTTTTTAAGCTTTTATAAATTCCATTTTGCGATCTAAAATCCGGAATTCCACTTTCTGTTGATACTCCTGCTCCTCCAAAAAATACAATATTGTCAGAGGAATCAATAATTTCTTGCAATTTGCTAATTTTAGACATGATTTAATTTACATCATAAAATAATATTAATTTTTTCTTAATAAAGTTTTAAATAAGATATTTAATATAATATCATTATTAACTTGTTATTAAACTTGGAGGATTATATGGATAAACATACTCAAAATAATAATTCAAATCTTGATTGGATGGTTCATTGGTCTTTAAAAGGATATAATCCTCGCAGCAGTCAAGTCAAGCTTATTAATAAAATTAATTTTGCAATCGGTGAAGGTTATAAAAATATTATTCTTGAAGCAGGTACTGGAACAGGTAAAAGTGCGATTGCAACAACTCTTGCAAATATGTATGATGATTCGTATATTCTTACAATGACTAAACAACTTCAAGAGCAATATTTGGATGATTTTTCAGATATGCTTGTTGAAATAAAAGGCAGGGGGAATTATCCTTGTAACTATAATGGAAATTGCGACTTTTGTATTAAATCAGAATACAATTTAAGGAAATGTGTTGATTGTGATTATAAATTGGCATTCAATAAAGCTACTGATTCAAAGAATGTAATTACAAATTATGATTATTTTTATTATGTTGGTGTTGAAAATGGAATATTGGATCCAAGAAAATTGTTAATTTTAGATGAAGCTCATAATTTAGAACGTAAAATGTTGTTGTTATCTTCTTTTGAGTTAAATAGGGAATATATTTCAATAAAATTTGGTTTAGATATCTTTGCTCCGATAATGGATAATTCTAAATCATTTTATAATCTTAAAACTAATTCGCAATATTGGATTGATTTGTGTGATGAATTGAAGCAAATTTGTAAAAAAAGAATTGATGAAATTGAAGGTAAAGGTAAAAAAACTGTACAAGTCACTTTAGATGAATTTGAAAATGACCCAAATAAATTTTCTAGTTTTGATTATGTTGAAAAACAGATAATTGAAGGAGATTTGAAAAACTTTAGTCTTATTATCTCAGGACTTCAATCTAATGATTTGATTATTTGATTTACCAAATAATAATCAAATAATAGATAACAAAATGGATATTTCTGTTGAATTCAAGCCATTTTCAGTATCTAAAGACACTCAAAAATTGCTTAATTTAGGAAATATTAGAATTTTTTTAACAGGTACTTTAGGAGATAAGGATAAATTCTGCAAATGGAATGATATTAATCCTGATGAGACTTATTACATTTATGAAAAAAGCCCTTTTGATGTTTCTAAAAGGCCAATTTATGGGGAATTTGTAGGAAGTATGAGTGGAAAAAGGGGCAATGTTCCAAAATGGAAAAATAAAAAAGCCCTATCAAAGATTAAAAAATTAATTGACAAGCACAACGGCGAAAATGGTGTTATTCACACATCTAGCAATGAACAAGCATATTGGATTATAGAAAATCTGAAAGAATGTAACTTAAGATTTGTTGGTGGATCTGATAGGAATCAAGTTTTACGTGAGTTTAAGGAGAGTAATGAAAATATTATTTTAATTGGTGCTTCTATTAAAGATGGTGTTGATTTTAAAGGAGATTTATGCAGATTCCAAATTATTTTTAAAATACCTTATCCTCAGTTAAACGAACAGGTAAAGTATCGTAAGGAGTTAGATTCTTCTTGGTATTATTATCAAGCAGTTATGGCATTAATGCAAGCTTATGGTCGTGGAATAAGGGATGTTGATGATTACTGCACCATGTATATTCTTGATGTTGATTTTAAAAAATTAGTTGATTTTAATAAAAATTTCTTCAATGAATATTTCCTTGAGGCTATAAAAAAATAAGGTATGATAGCATTAAAGCTATCTGTTTAATTTTTGATAATTTGCAGCTTGAAGACCGTGGTATTTAATCATACCTTCAACTTCTCTTTGGTCAGTTTCTTTGTCTTCAAAAGTAATTTGTTCAATACTATGTAAGCTGAATGGAGATTTTCTTACTAAAGGTTGGATGGAACCTTTGAAGAGTTTCATTACAACTTCTCCACTTACTCTTTCTTGCATTTTATCAAATGCTTGGTCTAAGTCTTCTCTTAATGGTTCTTGCCAGAGAGCTCTGTATACTAAATCAGCATAAAGTGTGGACATGTATTCAGCAAATCTTAATTCATCAGTAGTTAAAACTAATTCTTCTAAAGCTTGGTGAGCTGCAATTAACAATTTTGCTCCAGGAACTTCGTAGTTTTCCCTACTTTTAAGACCAATCATTCTGTTTTCAATAGTGTCTACTCTTCCAATACCATTGTTTCCAGCAAGTTCATTTGCTTTTCTAATGATATCGATTAAAGGCATCATTTCACCGTTGATTGCTACTGGAACACCTTCTTCGAATTCAATGGTTACTTTTTCAGGTTCATCGTTTGAATCTTCCCAAGATTTAGTCCATTCGTAAATTTCTTCAGGAGGTTCGTTTGCAGGATCTTCTAGGATGTCTCCTTCAATAGATCTTCCCCAGATGTTTTCATCAATACTGTAAAGTTTATCAGAACTTAATTCAATTCCTTTAGATGCAGCATATTCTTGTTCTTCAGTTCTAGTTAAGTTTAGTTCTCTGATAGGAGCAATAATATCTAAATCGGACATTGCAAGGATTACTGCTTCAAATCTGAATTGGTCATTTCCTTTTCCAGTACATCCATGTGCAATTGCAGTTGCTCCTTCTTTTTCAGCTATATCGATAATTTTTTGAGCAATAAGTGGTCTTGCAAGTGCAGTACTTAATGGATATCCTTCATATTCTGCATTTGCTTTAATTGCGCGTGCGATGTATTCATTAGCAAATTCATCTTTCGCATCAATGTTATAATGTTTTAATCCACCAATTTTAGAAGCCATGGTTTTTGCTCTTTCCATTTCTTCTTCGCCTTGTCCAACATCTACACATGCAGTAATAACTTCTACATCGTATTTTTCTTCTAATAATTTAACACAAACAGAGGTGTCTAATCCTCCACTGAATGCTAAGACAACTTTTTCAGTCATATTTAATCACCGTTATAATTTGTAATGAGAATAAGTATTCATTTAATAATTATATTTTTAATAGTATTTATAATTTAAACGGTATTGTTTTTTGACTCTTTCAAAAACTTTGTTGATTTTCAAAATCCTTTTTGCGATTGTCATTCCAAATGAGATCCCTGCGATAGATTCGTTTTAAAACGCCTCGTTTAGTCTTGAATGTTCGTTTTCTTGATTTTGGCATTGTTTTTTGA
>NZ_JBNMGD010000013.1:0-33575 GCF_050872065.1 Methanobrevibacter sp. | reverse complement strand
CCTTTATATAATAATAATTATATATTTTTTAATGTTATTTGATATTAATTAATATTTTATAACTTAAATCAATTATAAAAGACAGGTGTTTATTTTGAATGAATACAACAAAGATATTGGAAATAGAATTAGAGAATTAAGAGAATTGTCAGATATTACTATTAGCGAAATTGCATCTGACTTAAACATTAAGGAAGAAACTTACATTCAATATGAAAATGGAGAAGTAGACATCCCAGCAAGCTTCTTGTATGAACTTGCACACATTTTTAAAGTTGATTTAGGATTATTATTAACCGGTGAAGAAAGTAGAATGAGTATATTTGATGTAACTCGTGCAAACAAAGGTGTTTCAGTAGATAGAAGGAAAGAATATCTGCATGAAAACTTATGTTCAAAATTCATCCACAAAAAAGCTGAAACATTTATTGTTGTTGTGGATCCTAAAAAAAATCCTGTTCCTTCACTCAATTCACACCCTGGACAAGAATTCAACTATGTCCTTGAAGGTAGTTTAAAGATATACATACACAATAATGAAATAATACTTAACGAAGGAGACTCAATATTCTTTGACTCCGCTCATAAACATGCCATGGTGGCACTTAATGACAAACCTGCTAAGTTTTTAGCAGTAATCATATAATAACTTAATCGAGATGATATAAATGACCTCTTTAATAGAAAATTTTGTAGAAAGAGTTGATTTTAACTCTTATGAAGATTTCATGAAAAATTTCAAGCTTACATATGAACCTGACTTTAACTTTGGATTTGATGTAGTAGACAAGTACTCTGAAATAGATCCAGAAAAAGTTGCGTTAATCTGGACTAATGATGACGATGAAAACCACACTTTCACATTCAAGGAAATGAAAGAATATTCAAACAGAACTGTTAATTTATTAAGAAGAGTAGGCATTAAAAAAGGCGATAAGGTAATGCTTACATTAAAAAACAGATATGAATGGTGGTTCTGTATGGTTGCATTACACAAACTTGGTGCAATAGTTATTCCTGCAACCCACATGTTAAAACTTCATGATATTACCTTTAGATTAAAACAAGCAGAAGTAAAAGCAATTATCAGTGTTGAAGAAGATTCATTACTTCCTGACTTTGAAGAAGCTGAAAAAGAATTAGATTGGGATTTACAAAAGCTTGTAATTGAAACAGATAGAGATGGATGGATTAATTTCAATGAAGCAATTGAAAAAGAAAGTCCTGTTTATGAAAGACCAACAGGGGACGAAAACCCAATGGCGGATGAAACATTCTTAATTTACTTCACATCCGGAACCAGTGGAAATCCTAAAATGGTTTCACATGCACATACATACTGTTTAGGACACATTCCAACTGCTAAATATTGGCAGAATGTTGTAGAAGATGGAATCCACCACACTGCGGCAGACACTGGATGGGGAAAAGCAGTATGGGGAAATATTTATGGACAATGGATTTCAGGAACTTCTGTTTTTATTTATGACTATGTAAGGTTTAACGGAATAAAATTACTTGAAAAAATCATTGAAAATAAAGTAAATACTTTCTGTGCACCTCCAACTATTTACAGGTTCTTAATTAAGGAGAATATAGAAGGATATGACTTTTCTAACTTAGGATATGTAACCACTGCAGGAGAGCCACTTCCTCCTGAAGTATCTGAAAGATTCCACGATATTTCAGGTTTAAGAATTAAAGAGGGATTCGGACAAACTGAAACAACCCTTTCAATTGCAACATTCATATGGCTAGATGCAAAAGTCGGATGCTTAGGTAAACCTTCCCCTCTTTACAATTTAAAATTATTAGATGAAAACAACAATGAAGTTGATATTGGTGAAAAAGGAGAACTCTGTTTTGATATATCTAATGGGCCAACACCCGGATTATTCAAAGAGTATTATAAAGATCCTGTAAAACAAGCGGAACAATGTCACGATGGTTTCTATTACTGTGGAGATACTGCATGGGTGGATGAAGAAGGATATGTCCACTTCGTTGGAAGAAATGATGATATTATCAAATCTTCAGGTTATCGTATTGGACCGTTTGAAGTAGAAAGTGCAGTATTATCTCACGAGGCAGTATTACACTGTGCTATAACTGCTTATCCTGATGAAGTAAGAGGCCAAATTGTTAAGGCAACTATTGTTTTACAACCTGGATGGGAACCATCAGACAAACTTACAAAAGACATTCAAAATCACGTGAAAAAGGTTACAGCCCCATATAAATACCCTAGAATGATTGAATATGTGGATGAAATTCCAGAAACTATAAGTGGAAAAACCAGAAGGGTTGCAATCAGAGAAAATGATCAGAAAAAATTTAATTAGATGATATAATGATTGAAGAAGAGATATCTTACCCAGTTATTAATAAAGAAATTTGCAAAGGCTGTATGAGATGTATAGTCGGATGTCCTCAAAATGCAATATTACTTAGTGAAGATATGAATAATGCAGGATATCAATTTGCTTATTATAGTGGAAATGGATGTACTGGATGTAAAGACTGTTACTTTACATGTCCTGAACCATTAGGATTAGAAGTACATCAAATAAAAAATATTGCTAACGATTTAATTGCAAAAATGATTAAAGCTAAAGTAGCTAGTAAAGGAGGAAATTAAATGAGCAATCAAATGGTGAAGGGAAACACTGCAGTTATTGTTGGTGCAATGTATGCCGGTTGTGATTGTTTCTTTGGATACCCAATTACACCTGCAAGTGAAATTTTACATGAAGCATCAAAATACTTCCCTATGGTTGGAAGAAACTTTGTTCAGGCAGAAAGTGAAGAAGCATCCATTAACATGGTTTATGGTGCATCAGGAACTGGACATAGGGTTATGACTGCTTCATCTGGACCAGGTATCAGTTTAATGCAAGAAGGATTTACTTACCTTGCGGGTTCTGAATTACCTGCAGTTATAGTTGATATTATGAGGGCAGGACCTGGACTTGGAAACATTGGGCCTGAACAAGGTGATTATAATCAGATTGTTAAAGGAGGAGGACATGGAAACTATAAAAACATAGTTTTAGCTCCAAACAGTGTTCAGGAAATGTGTGATTTAACCATGAAAGCATTTGAACTTGCAGATAAATGGAGAAATCCTGTTGTTGTTTTAGCAGATGGTACTTTGGGTCAAATGGCAGAACCATTAGAATTCCCAACTGAAGCAATTGAACCTAAAATTGATGAATCATGGGCAGTTAGAGGAAATAAAGAAACTATGAACAATCTTATTACTTCAATTTTCAATGATTTTGATGAATTAGAAGATTTCAACTACAAACTTCAAGAAAAATATGCGAAAATTGATGCTGAAGAAGTTATTGTTGATGAGTATCAAGTTGAAGATGCTGATATTGTTTTAGTATCATATGGTATTAGTAGTAGAATCGCAAGATCTGCTGTTGATAAAAGTCGTGAAAACGGTATAAAAGTTGGACTTTTAAGACCTATTACATTATCTCCATTCCCAACTGAAAGAATTAATCAATTATCTGATAAAGGTGTTGAATTTATTTCTGTTGAAATGAGTAACGGCCAATTACTTGCTGACGTGCAATTTGCAGCACTTAAAAAAGAAGGAACTCACCTTGTAAACAGAATGGGTGGAAACTTAATTGAATTAAAACAAATTCTCGCTAAAATTTATGAAATAGCTGGTTTTGAAGATCACGACTTAGATTTATCTAAAAGAAGTGAAGAAAAAGCTAGCCCAAATATTATTGACTAAAGGATGTGGAAAAATGAGTGATAAAGAGATTAGTAAAGATTATGAATTAAAAGTACGTAGAAATCCACAGTCCCTTTTAGAAGAATATCCTAGAAAAGGAAGCAATATTCAATCAACTCACTATTGTGCTGGTTGTGGGCATGGAATTATACATAAATTAATTGCAGAATGTATGGATGAACTTGGAATTCAAGAAAGATGTGTTATGATTTCACCTGTTGGATGTTCTGTATATGCATACTTCTACTTTAACTGTGGAAACTTCCAAACTGCTCATGGAAGAGCACCTGCAGTAGCTACAGGTATTTCAAGAGCAGAAGATAATGCAATTGTTATGAGTTACCAAGGAGATGGGGACCTTGCATCCATAGGTTTAAATGAAACATTGCAAGCAGCTAACAGAGGAGAAAAAATGGTAGTGTTCTTTGTTAACAACACTGTTTACGGAATGACTGGTGGACAAATGGCTCCAACCACTTTAATTGGAGAAAAAACTGTAACTTGTCAAACTGGAAGAGATCCAAATTATGCTGGACATCCTACTCATATGTGTGAGTTAATTAATACTTTAAAAGCTCCAGTATTTATTGAAAGAGTATCTCTTGCAAATCCATTAAAAATTAGACTTGCGAAATTTGCTATTAAACAAGCATTGACAGTTCAAAAAGAAGGAAAAGGGTATGCATTTGTTGAAATTTTATCTCCTTGTCCTACTAACTTAAAACAAGATGTAAAAGGCGCTCAAAAATTCATCGAAGAACAAATGGAAAAAGAATTTCCGGTTAAAAACTTCAGAAATGATTTATACAGAAAAGAACCTATCGAAAGACCAGTTAGTGACTTTTCCATTGAGAAATTAGATAAAGTATTTAATGTAAATAGAGATGGAAATTCAGGTTATGTCGATGATTCAAGCATTACTCCAACTAGCATTAAAGTATCTGGATTTGGAGGTCAAGGAGTATTGAGTGCAGGACTTACTATTGCACATGCTGCTTGTGATGAAGGAAAACATGTTTCATGGTATCCTAGTTATGGACCAGAACAAAGAGGAGGAAAATCCAATTGTTCAGTTGTAATTTCCAATGAAACTATTGGTACTCCTGTAGTTGATGAAATTGATATTCTCATTGCTTTAAATAAACCTTCATTAGAACAATTCTCACAAGATGTAAAAACTGGAGGAACTATTCTTTACGATTCTAAAATTGGAGAATTTGAAACTGATAGAGATGTTAATGTGATTGCTATGCCATGTATGGATATTGCAGAAGAGCATGGTAATGCAAGAACTGCAAATACTGCATTACTTGGAGCATTAACTGAATTGACTGATTCTCTAAAAGTAGAATCTTATGAAAATGCTATTCGTGACATGTTCGCATCCAAACCAAAAGTAATTGATGTGAATATTGATGTTTTAAGAGCAGGAGCAGAATGGTTAAAAAACAATTCATAGTGTGATTTAATGACTTATAAAGAAAATGCCAAGAAATTTATTGAAACCTATGGTTTAAGTATAGGGGATAAAATCCAAGTTAACAAGGAAGACATCGCTTATACAGGTATATTGCTTGACAGACCAGAGGATGCTGATGATGGATATTTAGTTTTAAAATTATCAAGTGGATATAATATTGGAGTGTCTATTGAAAATACTACTGCTGAGTTAATTGAAAAAGGTGAAAAACCTAAAATTGGATTTGGAAAAAGTGAAATTCCAACAGATCCAAACAAACAAAATATTTCAATTGTTTCAACTGGTGGTACAGTATCATCTGTTATTGATTACAAAACTGGAGCAGTACACCCTGCATTCACTGCTTCAGACCTTGTAAAAGCTAATCCAGAATTATTGGATTATGCTAATTATAATGTTAAGGCATTATATAACATATTAAGTGAAGATATGAAACCGGAATACTGGGTGAAAGCAGCTTCTGAAATAGCAAATGATATTTCAGATGGAAGTGATGGTGTTGTAATAGCTCATGGTACTGATACAATGCATTATACTGCAGCAGCATTAAGTTTCATGCTAAAAACTCCAGTACCAATTGTTTTAACTGGTGCACAAAGGAGTTCTGATAGACCTTCAAGTGATGCTAATATTAATCTAATTGATTCTGTTGTTGCTGCAAAATCAGATATCGCAGAAGTATGTGTATGTATGCATGGAAGCTTAAACGACAAATACACTTACCTTCACAAAGGAACTAAAGTTAGAAAAATGCACACTTCCAGAAGAGATACATTCAGAAGCATTAACGCACAGCCAATAGCAAAAATTGAAAATAAAAAAGTCAACATTAATCCAGATTATTCATACACTAAACGTGGTGTTAATGAGTTGGAATTAAACACTGCTATTGAGGATAAAGTTGGATTTATTAAGAGTTTTCCAGGAATTTCTGCTGATTACATTGAATATCATATTGATAAAGGATATAAAGGTATTGTTATTGAAGGAACTGGTCTTGGACATGTTCCTAATAACTTAATTGATTCATTTAAAAGGGCAAGAGATGAAAATATTCCTGTCATTATGACCTCACAATGTTTATATGGAAGAGTAAATATGAATGTATATTCAACTGGACGTAATATTATTGATGCCGGGGTAATTTCTGGAATCGATATGACTCCTGAAACTACTTATGTCAAATTATGTTGGGCTTTAGGTCAAAGTGACAGTTATGATGAAGTAAAAGAGATTATGCATAAAAATATTGCAGGTGAATTTAGTGAAAAATCTTCTATTAAAGATTTCTTAAATTAGGGTGATTAGCATGGATTACGAAAAATTAGGATTAAAAATGGGACTTGAGATTCACCAACAATTAAACAGTGAGCATAAGTTATTCTGTCCTTGTAAAACGGAACTTGTTGATGATGATTTTGATGAAATAGTCCAAAGGAAATTAAGACCAACACAATCAGAACTTGGAGAAATCGACAGAGCAGCACTTCAAGAATCTTTAAGGGGATTAAATTTCAAGTATGAAAACTTCGCAACACATACTTGTCTCGTTGAAAATGATGACGAGCCACCTCACAGCTTAAATGAAGAAGCACTTGACATTTGTATTACAATTGCTTGTTTGATGAATATGCATATTGTTGATGAATTTCATACAATGAGAAAACAAGTTATTGATGGAAGTAACACTGGGGGTTTTCAAAGAACTGGTATGGTTGCAACTGATGGGTATTTAGAAACACCATATGGTAAAGTTGTAATCGAAAGCCTTGGCCTTGAAGAGGATGCTGCAAGAAGAATTGAAACAAAAGATGGATTCACTGAATTTAGATTAGATAGGCTCGGAATACCTCTTGCAGAAGTGACTACTGATCCTTCAATGCATCATCCTGATCAAGTACGTGAAGTAGCATATATGCTTGGTCAAATCTTAAGAAGTACTAATGTTAAAAGAGGTCTTGGAACAATCAGGCAGGATTTAAACATTTCTATTGCTGAGGGTGCACGTGTAGAAATTAAAGGTGTACAAGATTTAGATTTGATGGTTGAAATTGTAAACCGTGAAATCCAAAGACAATTAGTCTTAATTGAGATTAAAAAGGAGCTTGCTTCTAGAAATGCTGAAGTGTTAGATGAAATTCATGATTTAGATGAATTGTTTAAAGATACTGGATCTAAAATACTAAAATCAGCTGAAACCATTAAGGCTGTAGTGCTCAAAGGTTATGATGGATTAATTGGCCGTGAAGTACAACCTGGAAGAAGATTAGGTACTGAAATTGCAAGTTATGCTAAAAAACGTGGAGTATCTGGTATTTTCCACTCTGATGAATTGCCAGCTTATGGAATTACTCAAGAGGAAGTAGATAAAGTAATTGATTACTTAAACATTGGTGAAGATGATGCATTTATTATTGTAGCTCATGATGAAGATATTGCAATATCTGCACTTGAAGAAGTAAAAAGAAGAGCTAATTTAGCTTTAGATGGAGTAGTTGAAGAAACCCGTAAGGTATTAGAAGATGGAAATACTGAATACATGAGACCACTTCCAACTGCAAACAGGATGTATCTTGAAACTGATATTCCATTATTTAAAATTACTTCTGATAGGATTGAACCTATTGCAAATAACTTACCTGAATTGCCTGATGTTAAACAAGCAAGAATCATCGAGGAATATAACTTAAGTGAAGATTTAGCAACACAGCTTGTTAAAAGGCAAGAAGCGGATATGTTTGAAGCTATTATTGCTGAGGTTAATGTAGATGCAACACCTGTAGCATCACTTCTTGCATATGATTTACGTGAAATCAAAAGAGAAGGATATGATATTAATGTTTTAGGTATTGACCACTTTAAAGGAATATTTACATTACTTGGTGAAGGCAAGATTGCTAAAGACAGTGTACGTAAGCTTGCAGTTGAAACAATTAAAGCACCTGAAAGTGATATTGAAGAAATTGCAGAAAAAAGTAATTTAACCATGCTTAGTGAAGAAGATGTTAGAAAAATCATTTGTGAAATTGTAGCTAAAAACGAAGGCATGGTAAAAGAACGTCAAATGGGTGCTATGGGTCCTTTAATGGGAATGTGTATGAAACAACTTAAAGGAAAATCTGATGGTGGTATGGTTAACAAAACCGTGCGTGATGAAATTCAAAAATTAATTTAGGATATTATCCTAAATTTTTTTCCTTTTTAAATTTTTTTAGGTTAACCTAAAAAATACATATATTTATATATTATAACAACTAATTTAGTAATAGAGATAAAATTTAGGAGTACCTAAAAATATTCTCTCAGATTATTAGTCAATTAATAATAAATCTCCATATTTATATCGTCGAATTAGATTTTACACAATTTCTCTAATTCGTTGGAAAATTAAAATCTGCCAATATATAATTTTCCTAAACAAGGGTGTTTAATGAATTGCTTAAACACCTACTCTCTTTTTATAATCTTAGATTTTCTCTGTGTTATTTTTTTACTATAACCGTTCATAATTTTTATCTTTATTTGTATGGAAATACGAAATATTCTTATGGTGGAGGGTATTTAAAGTAAAATAAGCAAATATCATATAATTATTATTTTTTGTTATTAATATTTATTTTAAGCTGATTAATGATATAAATTAGATTATAGTCTCTAAAACAGTTTATGCCCTCAAAAATCTTATTAATTTATGATATACACTTATAAAAATTATCCTTATTTGATTTTTAAGTAATAATATTTATATATTTTTATAAGTATATTTATTAAATAAGAGGAGTCTTAATAATATGTTTAATTTTATAGATGGTGTCCTATTTTTTGCTTATAATGGTAATACATTTGGATTTGCTAATATAACAGTTAGTCCAATGGATATTATTTTAGCTTATATTGTGACTATTATTGTATCAATAATAGTGGCTTTTGCTTTAAAAGTGCCATTATTACCAAGCAAACCATATAGGTATTCTTTTGATGTTAGTGCGATATATCCAACTCCGATTATTGCTGTTGGAGTTTTTTCAATATTTTTAGTTTTGAATTATACTTTTATGTATAATGGTTTGGTCTTAGCTATCGTAATTGGTATTTTATCTGCATTATTTGTGAAATATTTATTTTATTCTGTATTTCCAAAGCCTCTAAATGATGATGAAGGGGATGAGATTAATGAATGAAGTAATTGGAATAATAATTGCTGCAATTCTTTGTTGGTTGAATTTTGTTATTGTAGATACATATTTCGGGCTTCCCGAGCAACCAGGTGTTAAAGGAGCAAAGATAGTTGGCCATGATGTCGAAAAAAGAGGGGGAGACATTGCTGGTGGATTTTTCCAAGGAAATATTTTATGTTCTCCGGATGCATCTGCTGGTACATTATTAGCTTCTATTGGATATTTAGTTTTAGGGATTCCTGGAGGAATAATTGCTGCATTTTTAGTATTTATTGGAAATAGACTATGTGCAGATCCTGGGTATGCAGGAACTTGCGGAAGCTTAACAGCAACTTGCATTATTTTTATATGTTCCTTTTTAGGAATGACATCTGAAATGTTTATTGTTGGAATGGTTATTGCAATTTTAACTATTATGGGCGTAAGTCAAACCAAAGCTTCTATACTTTTAGGTAGAATTGCAGAAAAATTCAATAGGCATGCTAGAGAGTGATTTGTATGTATGTAGAAATTATTGGTGTAATAGTCATATTTGTAGCATTAAGAGCTTTAATAACAAGAAATAGAGCAGAAAGACTATTGTACGTAAATGTAATAGGATTTGGAGTATCAGCTATTATAGCTTTAGTGATTAATACTCCATTTGCTTTGGTTGTTGCTGCAGCATTCTTTATATGTTCTACAATTAGTGCTAATGCGATTGCTTATACCTTGAAAAGGTTAGATGATGAAATACTTTTGGAGTAGGATAAAATGGAGTTTTTCGTATCAATTATTGCAATTGCTTTAATGCTCATTGGTGCATTTGGTATTATATTCATGAAGAAACCATTAGACAAAGTCATAATGTTTTCATTACTTGATGCAGGATTTGTATTAGTAATTGTTTTATTCAAATATTTGGATGTTGCGATGTTTGCAGCATTAATAGGTCCGTTATCTACTTTAGTATTCATTTTAGCTATTGTTAAAATAAATGAGATTAGAAAAAAGAAACTTATAAGTGGTGATGCAGATGATTAGTGTTCCATTATTCTTTTACTTTGGAATTTTCCTTGCAATTGTTGGAAGTATTGCTACTGCATGGGGTCCTGGTGTTAATGACCCAATTATAAGAACATTTAATACTGAAGTAGCATCAATCGGTGTATGTCTAGTGTTATTGTGTTATAATCACGTTTTAGCATTATTAACATTGCTTGCAACTACTGTTATTATCAGTTTAATTTTATTTAGAGCTATTATTCGTTTAGAAGAAATGGGGGCAGATGTATGAGAATAGGAGTTTTGTGGAATAAACTTGCTAATCCTAAAAATATTCCTCGCTTATTTGCATTTTGTTTGGGAGTACTTTTAATTTTAGGTCTTATTGTTCCATTGGCTTTAAATCCAGATCAATTATATGTTAGACCTGCTCCACAGGAACAAGTTGATGCGGGAATGGCTATTGCACCTTATGATAGAGGTGGTGAAGTTTTAACTCAGCCAGGACAGATTAATCCTCAATATCCTGATAATTCTGCTAAATTAGGAATGATAACTGGTTATATGTCTCCAATATCTCAATGGGTATCTTCAATTTCCCCATACTTTGGAACATCAATTTATTCATCTCCTGGTGGACTTATAGATGAGATATTGTACTACACAAGAGGATTTGATACTATCTTGGAATCTTCAATTTTGATGATGTCTTTTATCATTGCTTCATGGTTATCCATTAATTATACAATGGATAGGAAAAATGACGAATCTGAAATTAAGAAAGATGTTAAAAAAGCTATTGAAGACTCAACAAAAGTAGCTAAGGAAGTTAATGTTAGTGATGCTAAAGCTAGATCAAGACAATTGAGGAGGGATAACTAATGGTTGTAGTACCAGCATTTGTTCCTACTGCATTCTTGAATATGTATTTGCCTGCAATTTATGCGGGATTAATTATTGGATTCATTGGATCAATGGCAATAGCATTAAAAAGAAAAGAAATTCATATTCTTATCTTAACAGATATTATAGGTCTTGCTATGATATTTGTTGTATCTGCTGTCGGAACAGATTTAGCAGAAGCATTAATCTTACCAGGTTTGGTAGTGGAACTAGCAGAAATATTAGCTATTTCAGAAATTTTAATTACAAGAGAAATGCGCATTATTGAGAATAATCCGAGAAGGAACTTAAATAAATCCAGTTCCCTGTTCTCACAGCCATTTGCATTAAACATGGAGATTTTAAATACTGCTCCTAACTTTATTGCATTAGTATTAATTGCTTACGGTATCTTCTTAACTGGTTTTACTGGAGGAGCAGTAGCTGGTGGGGGAATTGTATTATATGCATTATCTAAAAAAGCAAGAGGGCTTCCAGTACTTATGGTAGATGGTATTGCTGGAGTTTCAGGTATTGCATGGTGTTTATGGATAATTGGATTCTTATTATTCTTTGTAACTCCTCAATATTGGTTATTAAGTTTATTCTTAGCAGCATGTGGATTATTATTAAAGGTAGCTTCAAAAGTTGGTTTAATTGGACTACTTATGAGAGAGGACATAGACAAGGAGTAAGTGATGAGTATGGATTTTGTTACACTTGGTGGAAATTTACTTGGAATAATCCCTCTTGGGGATATTGTATTATACTTGACTCCATTTAATTTGTTCTTATTCGCAGTTTTACTTGGATTTACAGTAATGATTGGATTAAGTAAACCTGAAACTCAAATTGAAGCTACAATGCATGTTTTAGATAACACTGAAGTCAAAGTTGGAGAAAAAGAATTTAAACAAAGAAGATTCTTGTCTGTGATATGTGGTATTGCATCTGCAGGTGCAATGATTACTGGAGATTTATTTAATTTCACATTATTCATGGCATTAGTGGGAATATTAAATATAGGTATTGTATCAGCTGTAAAACAAACAAGTGTGTTAAACTCTGCATTTAATTATGGTTTAATAGCTATGATGTGTAGTTTGCCATTGTTTGGTGGTGCATCTATTATTCTTGCATCAACTGGAACTTTATCACTTGCAGCATTATCTCAAATTCCTGCAAGTCCAATGGTTGTCTTTGGTGCAATTTTGATGTTAATCGGTATATTAGGTGAAAGTGGAGTAGCACCATTCTTTGCAAGTAAAGCAGAGATGTTTAGGACTGCTGGTTCTCCATTTATCGTTATTATTCACTTAAGTTCATTATTTATTATTGTAAGAGCGGTTGAAATTTTATTATTGGTATTGTGGTAAGTGATAGTATGGATGGTCAAAAAAGTTTATGTATTGTTTTATTGGTATTGTCAACAATAGCTATTTTAGCTTGTTTGGTTATAAACTTCGAAGCATGGATTGTTTATACTATAGCTATCTTTGGTATACCAGTATGGGTGTCATCTTTAGGTTTGCTCACTATGGCTAAACCAAGACCTGAAGATGCAGAAGAAAGGGTGAAAGAACCATTTACTGGATATTAGTGTGGTATTATGAATTTAATGGCAGATATTTTAATTCAAGTTATTATTGCATTCATTGCAGGAAGTTTGCTTCTCGGTTTGCATAGAAAAATCATGGCTCGTGTTCAAAAACGTCCAGGGCCACCTATAGTCCAGCATTTGTTACACTCTTTGAAATTTTTCTTTAAAGAGACAGCATTTCCAAAAACTGTTTCAAAAATATTTTATATAGGGATTGTATTTATATTAGCTTTAGTATGGATTGTGGGTCTTATTGCAGGTCCTGTGGCTCATGATTCTTTATTAATCATTTTTGGTGTTTATGCAGTTTATAAAATTGTTGAACATAACTCCGGATCAAGTTCTGGTTCACCATATGGTAAATTAAGTTGTGTAAGAGCAGTACTATCTGCAGCAACTGAACTTCCGTTATTTGCAGCAATTATATTTGTTTATCTTGTAACTGGTTCAATGAATATAGGTGAAATTATTACTTATCAATCAGTCAATGGCTCTTTAGTGTTTACTATTCCACTTGCAGCTTTAATGTTCTTCATGTTGATTATAACAAAATCACCATATTCTCCATTTGCAATAACAAAAGATAAAGCATTAGTTTCAGGTTTTGAAACAGAGCATTTTGGATTTTTAAGGGGATTCATGTTATTTTCAGAATCTATTGCATGGTATGTGATGTTATGGGTATTTTTAACAATATTCTTTGGTCCATTAAATGCTATTGGATATGTAATTGGAATGATTGTAATTACATTTATTACAGGATTTATCAATGCTACAACTCCAATATTTTCTCCAAACCATTCAGTCATGACTCAAATTACTATTGGGGCAATCTGTTTCTTTGGAACAATATTGATGTTATTTAGTGGAGGGATATTATGAGTAGTGAAGATGTAATAGTTTATTTCACAGCATTAGTTGCTGTTGGTATAATTGTTGTAGGTTTACTAACATCCATATGGCATTCGGTTATTATTGTTCCAATAGTAATTATTGGAATTATATTAAGTATTTTAGTATTACTTGCTAGAGGTAATTTTTCACATAAAATAGAAATTATCGAGAAAATATGTTTTGTAATAACATTATTGGCAATTATTTGTTCATTTATATTACTTTATAAACCAATGTAGGAGATATTATGTTAGATTATATGATTTATATTCTTGTATTTGCTGTAGGTTCTATTCTCGGTTTACTTTACAGTTATAAATTACATGCTGAACCTTATGTTGTAGACACTGAGTTTAATGTACTATTGGCTGTAGTTTCAGTTGCAGGTTGGTGTTTAGGTTTCTTATCAGGTAATATAATTTTATCAGCTATTGGTTTCCTATTAGCAGGATTTGTAATGGGAGGAAGACCAGGATATGGTAGAAGAGAAACTGCTGTTGGTTTGATAGTTGCAATTGTTTTATATTTCTTATTAAAGTGTGGTATGTTGTGATTTAAATGGATGAGGTTAACTTAAGAGTAATACAAGATAGAATAATTAAAAGCTATGCTTGGCAAAGAGATATTATAGTTCCACTTTCTAAGGAATTTGATTGTACTACTGAAGAATTAGAAGGATTATTCTTTGATTTATTAGATTTAGATTCACTTGAGGCTTTACATGGTACCTTTGAATCAGCGAAAGATATTTGTTTATACCAAAAATTCAATGCAGATTTAAGATTATGTTGGTTTATTGATATTTTAGAAGTGATGCCTCAAGAAGAAGGTAAAAAACTGAAAATGAAATTAGTTGAAGAAGTTAAAAAGGGCAGATCTTATGATGATGTCCTAAAAGAAGGAAGATTAGAATTATTTGAATTATTAAAAAAAGAAAGTAATTATTAATGTTTATTTATTCATTTATAAAATAAAAGAGGGAGTGCATGTTAGACGCTGTTAAAGATGCTGTGAGGAAAAGTTCAATTCATGTCTGTATTGTAAATTGCGGAGGATGTAATGGATGTGATGTTGAAGTTGTTTCATTATTGTCTCCAAGATATGATTTAGAGCAGTATGGTATTTATGTTCAAAATAATCCTCGTGAAGCTGATGTCTTATTGTTAACTGGTGCGGTAACTGAACAATGGGTTCATAATCTAAAAAGAGTTTATGATAAAGCTCCAGAACCAAAAATTGTTGTGGCTGTTGGAAACTGTCCTCAATCTGGAGATGTATTTGCTCAAGAAGGTGGTAAAGTTTATGCACCTGCATCTAATTTTATCCCGGTTGATGCAGCTATTCCAGGATGTCCGCCTAGGCCTAGTGAAATTTTAGAGGCTATTTTGGCTGTGGGTCCTCAAGCTATTGCTGATCGTGGGAGGGAAGAAAAATGATTGTACCGATTGGTCCTATCCATCCAGCTTTAAAAGAACCTATAAGACTTAAACTTCAAACTGAAGGAGAAAGGGTTGTTAAAGCAGAAATTGAATATGGTTATGTTCACAGAGGAATTGAAAAAATAATTGAAGGACAAACTTGGCAAAAAGGAATTTATCTTGCTGAAAGAATATGTGGTATTTGTTCATATGAACACACTCAAACATTTGCAGAAACAATTGAAAAGATTTCTGATGTTGATGTTCCTGTAAGAGCTCAATTCTTAAGAATAATTACAAATGAATTGGATAGAATTCAAAGTCATCTTCTTGCTAATTCAACATTCTTTAAATCATTGGATCATGAAACATTATTTATGCATGTTTTGGAATTAAGAGAATATGCAATGGATTCAATTGAGTTATTAACTGGAAATAGAGTTAATATGGGTTGGAATGTTGTTGGTGGAGTTAGAATGGATGCTGATGAGCGTCATTTTAAACCAATATTGGAGAACCTTAAAAAAATTGAAGATGGTTTTGAGACTACTAGATCATTATTTGCTGAAGGTCCTGCATTAGCATTAAGATGTAAAGGAATTGGGCACATGAGTAAAAAAGAAGCTATTAAAGGGCGTGCTGTTGGTCCTATTGGAAGAGCTTCTGATATTAAGGAAGATTATAGAATTGGTCATTATACTTATGACGATTACTTTGATTTTAAGGTAATTAGAAGGAAAGAAGGAGACAACTATGCAAGAACATTAACACGATTTGATGAAATTCCAGAATCAATAAGCTTGATTAGACAAGCTATTGAAAACATACCTAAAGGTGAAATTCGTACTCCTGCCAATTTAAAATCTGGTTATGCAATGACTAAAAATGAAGCACCTCGTGGTGAAGTTAACTATATGATTGAAACTAATGGTAATTTAATTAAGCATATTTCTATTAGAACTCCAAGTATTTCAAATATGGATTCTTGTGCAAAATATATGATTCGTGATGTTCCAACTGTTGCAGATGCTGTTGCAACTTATGCATCATGTGATCCTTGTGTTGCATGTGCTGAAAGAGTAGCTATTACTAATGAACATGGAAAAACAGAAACTAAAAACATTTATGAGGTGATATAAGTGTCATCTCTAATGTGGTATATTTTTGACTTTGCAAGAAAAGCATGGGCTGATGCATTCACTAATGCAAAAACCAATCCAGAAATTGCAGAAAAACCAGAAAGATTTAGGGATTTTCCTAAAGTAAATAAAGAATATTGTATAGGTTGTGGAGCATGCACTGTTTCATGCCCATCTCCAAATGCGATTAAACTTGTAAGAGAGGAAGATGATGAAACAGGTGAGGGTTTAACATACCCAGTTATCACACCTGGTGCATGTATACGTTGTGGTTTTTGTGCTGAAGTATGTCCTACTGATCCGAAAACATTGGAATGTGGTTTAAATCATTTAATTTTGCCTGAATTCAATCTTATTCCTTCAAAGAGGCAGTATATTGTTGATGATTTTTTATGCATCAAATGTAAAAAATGTATTAAAAAATGTCCTGTTGATGCAATAAGTGTTATTGATGGAAATGTTGTAGTAGATCAACTCAAATGTATTTCTTGCGGGGAATGCCTTGATGTATGTCCTGTTAGTGGTGCAATGAAAGGAGTGTTTGTTGATAACTTACAAAATCAAAAAGAATTGTTTTCATTAATTGTAAATTATCTTGAAGATTTCATTAATAATAAAGAGGAGGATTTAAGACAATTAGACCCTAATGATCTTTTACAGTATAATGTTCCTCTTTCTGAGATTTGGGATGATGCATTAAAGATAATGCCTGATGAAGAAGTGGCACTAGAAATTATCACTAATGCAGTTAATAGGCTTAAAGTCAGAATTATTGATTGGGATGAATCAAAATGTGAAAAATGTCAATTATGTATTCCTGATTGTCCAACTAACTGTATTTCATTTGATGAAGTTAATGATACAATTGTAAGAGATAAAAATAGATGTTTAAGATGTAGTATTTGCTACCAAACTTGTCCATTTTCAGTTATCAAATATTTCATGGCTAAATTTTCCTTAGATGATAATGAGAATATTCATGTTACTGTTAAAGCATCTAATTTAAATGAGAATATTGTGGAGTGAGTGTTATGATTGATAATTATACTAAAACACCAAGACCATTAAGACATGTTGATGTTGATTACTTGATAGATCAAACAAAATGTGCGAAGTGTGAAGATAAACCATGCCTTAGTTCTTGTCCTATTGATGCAATTTATTTTGATGAAGATGAAGGTTTAGTAAAAATAAAAAGTACTTGCTTTGGTTGCGTATTATGTCGTAATGCTTGTCCATATGATGCTATTTCTCTTGATGTACATATGGATTCACCTATAAAAGAGAATATTCCAAACATTAATGTAAAATTATGTAAGGCTTGTGGCGCATGTGTTCAAGCATGTAAAAAAGGTTCAATACATGTGGTTTCAGATGGAAAGCAACCTCCTCACAGTGAAATAGATAAAGATACTTGTGTACGTTGCGGATACTGCTTTAGAGTATGTCCAACTGATGCAATTAAATATGGTAAATTGCTTCCTAAAACAGTCAAAGGAGGTAAGGCAATTGTTGTCAATCAGAACAATTGTATTGGTTGTATGACATGTACAAGAGTTTGTCCATCAACTGGTGCTATTAATGTTGCTAGAACTAACAAATTACCTTATATTAATCCAGGATACTGTGCAAGATGTGAAGAATGTATGCATTCTTGTCCTTCAGGAGCTATTAAGTATTCTTCACGTAAAAAAGCTTATAAAATGTATAGTGAGATAAAATCATTTGATATAGTATCAGGAATCGTTGATCATGATACTAAAATGCTTTCACTTGATTTAATCAGTTTAAATACAGTTTTACAGAAGGTAGGTAAATCAATAGCTTTGGAATTTAATGACCAAAGTTTTGAAAACTTCATTGAGTATAAAGTAAATGAATTAATGGAGAACGAATTGAATATTAGCCTTAATTCAAATATAGAAGTTGGAGAGTTTACAAGACTTATCGGATCTTATTTAATGGATAGAAACATTGAAGTTTATGATAAGAAATGTATTGCTTGTGGAGAATGTTATAATGTGTGTCCTGTAGATGCAATTGAATTAAATGGTCCAAATCCAATTACAATTGCTGATAATTGTATTTATTGTGGAAAATGCGTTGAAGAATGTAAATTTGATGCAATTGGAGCATATGATGACTATTTCTATAGTAAAGATGCCGATTTATATTATGCTAGGTCTTATTTGCATGGTCAAAGATTGGGGGATTTCACACTTTCAAATCATAAATGCCAAGCATGTGCCATTTGTGTAAAAAATTGTCCAACTGGTGCATTAACTTTAGGTGATGATATAATAGAGTTTGATAGTGAAAAATGTATTTATTGTAGAAATTGTGAGGCAATATGTCCTCTTGATGCAATCAGAATAGTTAATTTCAGGTGATTTAATGTTTGAAAAATCATTTATTACTGATTGTGAGGGTCCATTGACATTAAATGATAATGCATTTGAATTAGCAGATAATTTCATTGAAAATGGTGGGGATTTATTTAAAATTCTTAGTTTGTATGATGATTATCTGGTTGATGTTGTTAAAAAGGAAAATTATAAGGCAGGTAATACTTTAAAATTAATCTTACCATTTTTTGTTGTTGAAAATCTTAAAAATAAAGATTTAGTTGAATTTTCACAAAACCATATTTATTCAGTTGAGGATTCAAAATTTCTTTTAACTTACTTGCAAAACGTAATGAATACGTACATAGTTAGTACTAGTTATGGTCAATATATTGAAGCGATATCTAATTATATGGATTTGCCTTTTGAAAATACATTTTATACTAAGGTAAATCTAGATAACCTTACACTAACTAATGAAGAAATAGTAAAAATTAAGGAATTCAAACAATTAATTTTAGATAATCCTAAAGATTATGAATTATTTGATGATATTTTTTTCTCACAAATAACACAAATGGGGATATATGAAAATATCCAAGATATTGAGGTAGTCGGTGGACAAGGAAAAAAATTAGCTATTGATGAAATCATTGGAAGGGACAATATCAATAAAAATAAAATTTTTTACATTGGAGATAGTATAACTGATGTGGAACCTTTAGAATTTGCTCATAAAAACAATGGTATCAGTGTATCATTTAATGGTAATGAGTATCCTCTTAAAGTTGCTGAAATATCTATTGTATCTCCAAGTGCGGTTGCAACTGCAGTAATAGCTAATATTTATGCAAAATACGATAAAAATAAAGTAATGGAATTTATTAATGATTATAACAATTTAAATGATTATGAAAAACTGTTTAATGATTACAATATTGATAAGGAAGTTAAAGATAAATTTTTCTCAGTTTTCACTAATGAAGATTACCCAGTAATACAAATTATCAATGAAAACAACTTTGACGAAATTTTAAAGATCAGCAAAGAAATGAGAAACAATATTCGTGGTCAAGATATAGGTGGATTAGGTTAAAGTAGGTGTATTAAAATGAGTTATGAAAAAGTAGAGGACACATTCTTCGAAGCATTTGAAGGAAAATATGTAAGGGCTTTAATCACAGGTCCTAATGAAAAAATTGTAAAAAGAGCGGCTTATGATTCAACTTCAACTCCTAGTGCAGTTATTGGTAGAGTAGAAGGTGGTGTTGAAGGATTTTTAGATAAATCTCAAACCCCTGATGGAAGATTTGGTGCTGTTGTTCAATATTGGTTAGGTGGTGATGATGTTGAGAAGTTTGCTTTTGAATTATCATACAGGTTAAGGCAAGATGTCTTAGTAAAACCGTTTACACGTATTTTTGATTATTCTACTTCTGATAGTGATGAATACATTGAGATGATGGATATTGTTGGGCACTGTGGTGATGGATATGAATGGATTGTTGATGAATATGACAGAAAAATGATTAATGTTCCAATTGCAGTTCCAGATTTCCAAATTGAAGAAAAGTTCAAAATCAATGATGGGATTATGGGTGGAAACTTTTGGTATTTATGTTCTACCCCGGAAGATGTAATAGATGCTGGTGAAGCGATAATTGATGCGATTATGAATGTTGAAGGAGCTACTGCTCCATTTGATATTTGTTCTGCAGCTTCAAAGCCAGAAACAAACTTCCCTGAAATTGGACCAACCACAAATCATGTTTATTGTCCTTCCCTAAAAGAATCTTTAGGAGATGTTTCTAAAGTTCCAGAAGGTGTTAACTATATTCCTGAGGTAGTAATTAATGCAGTGGATGAAGAATCTATGAATAAAGCAGTTAAAGCAGGTATTGATGCTGCTTTAGAATTTGAAGGTATAATTGGAATATCTGCAGGTAATTTTGATGGTAAACTTGGAGATAAAAATATAAATTTATTAGATATTTTAAAGTAAGGTTTTAAAATGGAAATTCTAGATGATGATATTAATGCAGAGGTAGTTGGATTTGGAGCATTGAATGTTGATAAACTGTATTCTGTTGGAAACATTGCTTGTAAAGATGAGGAAAGTTTTATAAAATCTGAAACTAAAACTCCTGGTGGTTCTGCAGCAAATACTATAGTGGGTTTATCAAGATTAGGTTGTTCTACCTCCATTATTGGAAAAATAGCTGAAGATGATGATGGAGACATTATAGAATATAATTTAGCTATTAATGGTGTTTATTCAAATAATCTAATCTACTCAGAAACAGGATCAACTGGAAAATGCTTAGGATTTGTTGATGGGAATGGTGAAAGGTGCCTTTATATTGATCCGGGAGTTAATGATGAAATTCAAATAGGTGAAATTAATCCCTTAAACATTATGAGATGTAAAATAATGCATTATACATCTTTTGTTGGTGATTCTTTTAAAACTCAAATAGAATTATTGAATTCATTAAATAAAAATACTGTATTGAGTTTTGATCCTGGAATGTTATATGTTCAAAAAGGATTCAATGAGTTAAAACCTATTCTTGATAGGACTAATATATTACTTATTAATGAATCTGAATTAAGATTATTGTGTAATAATAATGAAGCTTCCTTAAAAGATTTAGCTATTGGTTTTCTTGATTTAGGAATTGAAATTATTGTTGTAAAACTAGGAGCAAAAGGAGTATTTGCAATGGATAATTCAACAAGTTGTTTTGTTGAATCATATGAATGTAATGTTGTTGATACTACTGGTGCTGGAGATAGTTTTAACAGTGGATTTTTATATTCTTTCTTAAAAGGATATGATTTAGAAAAATCTTGTAAAATCGGAAATTGGGTTGCTAGTAAATCTATTGAAGGATTTGGAATGGATAAATTTCCTTCAGTTAAGGATTTAGAGGATTTCTTTTAAGTGAATTTAAGATAATAAAAATATTAAAATAAAAAATTGATTAGTTGGTATTAAAATGAATGTATCTTTTATAAAACAGATGAAGGATTTGGAACGTGAAGTTCTTTTAAAATCTGTTGAATTAGATGATGATAATGATGATTTCCAATTTGAACTAGATAATTTTAGTGCACATGATGAAATCATTGCAATTGCACCTAAATGTGTTAGGTGTAATACATGTGTTGGAGAGTGCCCGGTTAATGCAATTGAACCAGCTAATATTTTTAGAATAGCTAAAATAACTGATAAATGTGTTAAATGTGAAATTTGCATCCAATCATGTCCAGTTTCTGCAGTTAAATTAATTGATAACTCAGTTGTTTATGATAATAATGAAGAAGATACAGTTGAATATAAATTGTCTAATGTTAGTTCCCGTCATAGGGTAATTCGCATGAACAGTATTTCAATTGATTATTCAGATGATAATAATTGGTATGATTGTGCAAAATTATGCCCAACTAATGCATTCACTCTTGAATTTAAAGACTTCTTTGATGATTTGGATATGGATTTAGGCATTGATTTAATTGATGATGAGTTATATCCACATATTAATGAGAAATTGTGTATTGGATGTGGAGCTTGTGTTGAAATATCACTTAATGACAATGCAGTAGAATTGGATCGTTATATTGGACCAATTATTCACAGTCGTGTTATTGAGGTTAATCATGACCTGTGTGTGAATTGTTTTTTATGTGAAGAAAATTGTCCAATGGGAGCTATTGAGTTGGTTGATGGTAAAGTTGTTTTAGATGATGATAAATGTATTAGATGTATTGAATGCACTCGTCATTGTCCAGTATTTGCTTTAAAAAGAGTTGAAATTGAATAAAAAATGGGGTTTGTTTATGAGAGCTAAAGAGTTAATGGATAAGAATTTTGTATATTTAAATGCAAATGATAGTGTAGTTGAAGTTTCAAAGGTAATGGAAGAGATTAGGCGTTTTACCTGTCCTGTTGTAAATGATAATAAACAATTGATAGGATGGGTAACTTCTTTTGATATTACTAAAGGTTTAAGAGAAGGCAATGAAAAAATTTCAGAAATAATGAGTGGTTATGAAGAAATTGGTACTGTTCATGCAGAAGATCCTGCAAGAAAAGCAGTAATTTTAACTGCAAACAATAAATTTGTAACTGTACCAGTTGTAAACGATGATAATCAAGTAATTGGAATGGTTCGTGCTTGTGATATTGTTGAGTTGTTATCTGAATTATATGATATTAAAGTTTCAAAATTATATGAGGCAATGCAAAATCAGCTTAGAGGTGTTTCTTGGGAAGAATTGATGGCAGCATCTGCTCTTGTTTCTCAGAAAACTACTGGTGTTAAAATTTCTCCTGAAGATTATGAAGCTAATATTATGAATTCTACTTTCGGTGAAGCTATTTGGTCTACTGGTGGTCTAGAAAAATTCTTTGCGGGTTTAATTTCTGTCGGTGAATTGGTGCTTGCTCGTAGAGTTGGAAAATCAAGAAGATAATATTATACTCTCATATAAAGAACTCTTAAAATTCAAATTGGATTATGTATTCTAAAGTTTCAATCTATTTAATATTGAATCTTTAGAATAATTCATTAATTTAAGTTTATTTTTAAAATATATTGCTTATTTTTTTTAAAACCTGAGTTAACTTTTTTTAATGTTAAATTTAAATACTTTTAAAACCAATATTTTCTTGTATGAATTTGAATGTTGATTTCACTGAAAAACGTGTTATTATTACTGCATTTTTCTGTATGGCATTCACAATAGCAAACTTAATCACTGTTAAAGTTATTAATATTGGGTTTTTAGGTATGGAAACTCCTGCTGGTGTTTTAATTTATCCATTAGTATATATTTTAACAAATGTAATTGCAGAGGTTTATGGTGAAAAAGTAGCACAAAGGACAATTATTTTGGGTCTTTGTGTAGATATTTTATTTGTTTTCATGACAACTTTAATATTGTTCTTGCCTTCCCCATCATTCTATACTGGAGATTCAAGTCTTGAATTTGTATTTACACAAACCCCAAGAATTCTTGTTGCATCTTATATTAGTTACTTAATTGGTAACTTTGTAAATGCAAGGATTACTGCTAAATTAAATAAAGGTAAAGATTATTCCTCTGTTAAAAATTTAGGAATTATTGCTTTTAGTGAATTGATCGATAATTTCATATTTATTGGTCTTGCATTCATTGGTGTATTTGCAGTTACTGATATTTTAATAATGATTATTTCTCATTGGATTTTAAGTTTGATTTGGAGTGCAATTGCTCAGCCATTTACAAAAATGACTGTAAAATGGGCTGAAAAAGGAAAACCTGCAGAAGTTTAAATTATTTGGGATTTATTTCTCTCATTTTTTTATTTTTTTATTATTTTTTAATCAAAATTGTATTATTCTATTTTAATTGTTATTTTTTGCATTTTAGTTTCAATATTTCGCATCTTAAATGTATTGTTGAATATCCATTTATATGGTCTTGTACTAAGTTATATTATTGAATGATGATACGGTGGATGTAAGAAAATGTTGAAAGAGTTGATGTAAAAATCAAACTTCAAGAAAATTTATTTAAATATTTACTTGTAAATATTTATTTGTTGTATTTCTATAAAGTTGGGTATTTGACTGTTTAATGTTAATTTAAGAAATTCTCTTTAAATAACATTTTTAGAGCGTATTTTATTCATCATATTGTGAAAAAACATGATTATGAAAACTTTCAAAAAAAGGTGATTAAATGGATGGTAATTTAAGAGTAATTGCTGAGAAAAGAGCTGATGCAAAAATCAAGTTTTATAAGGATTTTTTAGTTTATGTTGTTGTTAATGCAATATTGGTGGTAATTAACTTTTTATTTACTCCAGAATTCTGGTGGGTAGTATTTCCATTATTCTTTTGGGGTATAGGAATTGTAATTGATTTTTTAAAAACTTTTGTAGTTAATAATAAATTCGACACTGAAAAGTACAGAGAGCAAAAAATTGAAGAAGAGATGCAAAAATTAAGGAAATAAACTATGAAGGTAAATTTATTTGTTTCAAGAGATATTGAAGAACCATATGCAGATATTCATACTAATGAATTAACTGATAACATAACAAAGGCAATGTCAATTTTAGAAAGTGAAGATTCAAGTGAATTATTGGCAGTTAAAAAAGGATCTGACATTGTACTTTTGGGATTTGATGAAGTTTTTATGCTTAGAGTTGAAAATAAGCAAGTTAATGTATACACTGAAAATCAGGAGTATTTTATTAAAAAACCATTATATCTTGTTGAAGAAATTTTAACAAGTGATTTTGTTCGTATTTCAAAGACTACTATTGTTAATTTAAAAAAGATAAATAGAGTAGCTCCTTCTCTTAAAGGAATGATGTTCATTGAACTTAAAAATGGTTTAAAAGACAATATCTCAAGGAAATATTTGCCAGAATTTAAACGGGCATTAGATTTGTAGGTGATTTTATGGTAGTTAAATTAATTGAAAGATTATCATTAGGTGCTTTTATAGGTTGTTTTATTGTAATGTTTATCATGGTTTTAATGTCTTTCCAATATGGTCCCCAAAACATTCAGTTCAGCGGTATTGATGTAATAAATGCATTTTTTGGTTCTATTGTTAGTGGATGGGCATTCTCATTAAGTTGTTTTATTTATGACAGAGAAGATATTGCATTTCCACTTCAAGTGATATTTCAAATGGCAGTTGGTATGGGAGTATTATTTGCAATTGCAGTATATTTAAAATGGATGCCAATTGATTTAGGAATTGGTCCGATAATAACATGGATCATAATAGCATGTATCTTTGGAGCAGTATCTTGGGTGGGGTTTTACATTTATTATTATTTAGTAGCACGTGATTTAAATAATAAGTTGAATAATTAGAAATTTACTTAAATATTGGAAATGGAAGTTTAAACTTCTTATTCTTTTTTAGCCCCACATTCGCTACATTCATGTGTTTGAAATTTAATAATTCCACCACATTCATTACATAACCATCGTTCACGATCTTGACTCATAATTCGCCCAATACCTGTGGTCTTTATTCTTTTAGCACTTTCTAATGTGTTTAAATCATGTCTTTTAATGTATTTTTTTGAGTGCTTTTTTATTAATGGACAGGGAAATTCACTACAACGTCCGCAATAACTAAAATTCTTGGAATCAAAACAAGTTTTAATTTTGCACTTCAAACTTGATTTGTTCTTTCCATCATTGCTTATTAAGCATCCAGCACAGGGATTTTGATATCTTTCACAGCTGATGCAGTTAATTCCACAAGGGGATAGTAATTTTGGATCTAAAGTCTCAGGCATTTTCATAATTTCACACTCATTTAAGAAAAATTATATATTCATTTATTATTATATTATTTTATAATTATCATATGTTGTGATATTGTGGCATTGAATTATCATTAGTTATTGATGAAATAATAATGATTGAATTTAAAAGATTGATTTTACTTATTTTTACGATACATTTATAAATACATAAAACAAATATTTTATTACTGTTATTTTTAACAGTAAATAAATTTACTTTTTTATGGGACAAGTTCCCAAAGGATGTGGCCTTCGTGGCTGAACAAAAAGGTGTTATTTATGTATAAATATATTAGAGATGCATGGAAAAATCCAGATGAGTCTTACGTACGTGAACTCATGTGGCAAAGAGCTCCTAAATGGAGAAGACAAAAAGCTGTTCAAAGAATTGATAGACCTACTAGACTCGACAGAGCTAGAAGTTTAGGTTACAGAGCTAAAAAAGGTTTCGTTTTAGTAAGGACCAGAGTAAGACGTGGTGGAAGAAGGAAAACTCGTCATTTCAACGGTCGTAAACCTAAAAGAATGGGTGTAAACAAAATTACTCAAGCAAAATCTCTTCAAAGAATTGCTGAAGAACGTGTAGCTAAAAAATACCCTAACTTAGAGGTATTAAACTCTTACTGGGTATGGGCTGACGGAAAATATAAATATTTCGAAGTTATTTTAGTGGATCCACAAAGTCCTTCTATCATTAACGATAAAAAAATTAATTGGATTTGTTCTAAAAAACACACTAACAGAGCTTTAAGAGGCTTAACTAGTGCTGGTAACAAAGGACGTGGAATTAAATCTAAAGGAAAAGGATCTGAACAAGCTAGAAGAAGAAAGTTATAATGTTTCTTCTTTCTTTTTTTTTCGATTTAAATGATTCATAATATTAAATTCAGAGCTTTCGTTTATGAAAATGAAAGTATTGATGAAATTTCTCAAGCTATTTTAAATTTACTTCCTGAAGCTGAAATTGAAGTGGAAGAAGCTGAAGGGTTATTAGAAGATAAAATTCTTATCTTAACTGGTGTTGTGTCTAAAAAGAGATACACAAAGGCTTTTTTTAATAAACTTTTGGAATCTGTTGATTTAAATAAGTTAAATGATGATTTAGAGAGTAAAATGGATGAAAAAGGAAATTGGTTTTTAAGATTTGATAAAACTGATGCTCTAGATGAAAAATTAACTATTTTAGATAAAGGAGATTCAATTCATTTAAAAATCAAAATTGCTGCTTTTCCAGCTAAAAAACAAATAGCTGTTGATAAAGTGCGTGAAGCTATTTTATATAATATTTAATGGAAAACAAGGTAAAATTTTACCAGTATTTTTTTTATTTTGTATTGGTGTATTTTTAGTTAATGTTTCATATTCATGATGATAATGGAATTTATAACTGGAAATATTTATTTTCAGGGAGTAACAATTAAATTTCGTGAACCTGGAAGCAGTATAAGAATTTTAAATATTGATAAATTTGCTGTTAAACTTGCTAAATATTTATCTAATTTATTATCAACAAATAACGATAGAAATTCTACATATTGTAATTTCTAATTAATTATTTATATTATAAAAAAATAATTTAATAATTAATCATATATTGAGGGAGATTTACATGAAAGATCAAGTATATTATGGAAAAGGAATAAATCAGTTAGAAGAAGATAATGCGGATTTATATGAAGTTGTAAATAATTTAAATTCTGTTGTTTGGAATGGTAAAGCATTAGATTATAAAACTCAGAAATTAATAGCTATTGGTATTGCTGCTTCTCGTGCAGATGCAAGAGCTACTAAAAAACAAATGCAAAGTGCTATCCAGGAATTAGACATTACTAAAGATGAAATTGTTGATGTTTTAAGAGTTGTTTTATTAACCTCTGGAATGCCCGCATTTTCAAAATCCCTTCAAATATTAAACAGTATTACAGCAGTTATAGAAGAAGAATGATTCTTCTTCTCTCTTTTTAACCTATAATTTGCATAATTATTTTTATAATAAAATACATTATAAAACAAATCATTCCAATATTTAAAAACATGGTTTTTAATGGTTGTTTTAATGATATTTCTGTTTTTTGACCATTGAATTTTGCTTTTTTGTATTTTAAAAGTTTAGTTAACCCAATAACTAACATAATTATGAGTACTACTGTGTATATTAGTACAAAACTCAAGTCAAAAGAATTAATTGCACCAGTAGTTAAATTAGTAAAACTGTTAGCCCAGAATAAACTTACAACTGATCCCATCATGTTTATAATTATATGTAATAAGATTGTATATGTGAGTTTTCCAGTTTTTATATAAACATATGCAAAAAATCCACCGATTAATGTACAATAAAAGAATTGGTTTAAATTTCCATGGAATAGTCCAAAAAGAATTGCAGACAATATAATTGATACTCTAGCTCCATATTTAATTGTTCTATCAATTAATAGCTTTCTAAAGAAATATTCTTCAAAAATTGGTCCAATAATACTTATCAGTAAGACATTTAACCATAAACCAGCAGAATGAATCAAGTTTTGAGCAGGATTGGATATGTCAATTTGGAGGACTCCACCAAGTAGATTGGTTATTATAAGTCCAATGATATTTCCAATCAACATTAATGTAATTGTAATGCAGATGTATATTAAAAATGTTTTAACATTTAGTTTATTGGTTTCTAGTTTTTGAGTATCTAATTTTTTCATTAAAAATACTAAAATAGGAAATGGCAAAAGATAATTACTAATACTACTTAGGATTGTCAATATTTCTATACTATTGAGAAGTTCTGGTTTTGTAAATGTAATGACATCTGTTAAAATAGTCATGATTATGAATGCAGATATTGCATAAATCAGATAATTGAATCCTATTTTTGAGAAAATTTTTTTATTAGAGTTCATTTTAATCACTAACTATATTTCTTATTATTTAAGATATCTTTTCTTTTTTATACATAATTTTTTTAGGTTGAATTGTTATTTATTTTATTAAATGGATAAATGGTTCTTTTTTTTAAAGTTTTTATATTATGAAAAGTAAAATTATTAGTGTATTAATTTTTAATAAGTGATTTAATGTTTGAAAATTATAAGAATAAATTTATTCCTTTGATTTTACCAGCAATTCTGATACTATTTTGGTATCTCATAACTAATGCTTTTGGATTATTTAATTCATATATCTTGCCAGGTCCTTTAGATGTGGTGAATTCAGCATTAGTAGTAATTGAAAATGGTAAGCTCTTAAGTAATACTATTGATACATTGTACAAAGTATTCGCTGGTTTAATATTAGCATCTATTGTAGCTATTCCTCTTGGAATTGTACTTGGATGGTATAAAACTTTAGAAGACATATGTACTTTTGTAATTAGTGTTTTAAGACCGATTCCACCTGTTGCATGGATTCCATTTTCTATTTTATGGTTTGGAATAGGTACTTTTCCAGCAGTATTTATTATTTTCATGGGTTGTGTCTTCCCAATTTTAATTTATACAATTGATGGTGTTAAAAGGACAGATAAGGTTCTGGTTGAATCTGCACAAACTCTTGGTGCTAATGATGGAAATATTTTAAAAAGAATAGTATTACCTTCTGCTGTACCATATATTGTTTCTGGTTTGAAAGTTGGTATTGGTATTGCTTTAATGTGTACCATTTCTGCTGAAATGATTGGATCAAGTAGTGGTTTAGGTTATATGATTTTAACTGCAACAAACCTTTTCGATACAGGTACAACAGTTGTTGGTATGTTGGTAATCGGTTTGATTGGACTTGTATTTGACTTTGTATTTAGCAAAGTCCAAGATAGGATCTTTTGGTAGGTGTTTTACATGTCAATTGAAGTTAAAAATATTTATAAAAAATTTGAAACTAAAAAGTCAGAAAATTTATCTGTTTTGGAAGATATTAATTTAACTATTGATGATGGTGAATTTGTATGTCTTTTAGGACCTTCTGGATGTGGTAAAACAACTCTTTTAAGATTAATTGCAGGTCTTGAAACTCCAAGTTCTGGTGAAATTGTTGCAAATGGTGAAGTTGTCAAAAAGCCTTCTGGAGACAGAGCAGTTATTTTCCAACAATATTCCTTGTTTCCTTGGTTAACTGTTCTTCAAAATGTAACATTTGGTTTGGAGATGACAAAATCCGATTCTAAGGAAGAAAATATTGCTGCGGCTGAAAGGTATTTGAAAAGTGTCGGTTTAATTGACTTTAAAGATAGCTATCCGCATGAACTTTCAGGTGGTATGAAACAAAGGGTTGCAATTATTAGATCTTTACTTAATCATTCACCTATCTTACTCATGGATGAGCCGTTTTCTGCAGTGGATATGCAAAATAGACATAGTCTTCAAGAACAGCTAATTGGAGTTTGGAAAAGATTTGAGAATACAATTGTTTTCGTAACTCATGATGTTGACGAAGCGATTTATCTAGCAGATAAAATTGTCGTTTTAGACAAAAATCCTGGTAAAATTGCAGATATTGTTGATGTAAATCTTGAAAGGCCAAGAAAAAGACAATCTCCAGAATTCATTGCTATTCAGGAAGCTATTGTCAGTGATTTAAATATGGAAGAATAATTATATTCTTTTCTCTTTTTTTTTATTAATTGCTCAGTTTTATTTTTTTACTGTTTGATAAATGGTAAAATGGTTATTTATATTGTATTTTAGTAATATTACAGTATTAGTAGCTTTAAAAAATTATATTTTAGCTATTAATGTACCATAATTTCCATTTTTTATTCCTTCATACACATAATCCAGTGCTTTTATGATTGATGTGTTAATGTCATTATTTTTAGCAAGATATGCAACAATTGCTGAAGATAAATTACAGCCAGTACCATGTAAATTTTCTGTTTTTATTAATTCTTGCTTGATAGTTGTAACTTTATCATTAATGTTGATAGTGTTTAAACCATCTAAATGACCTCCAGTAATGATATTATTGCAAACTATCTTTTTAGAAGCTTTAATGGCATCTTCTTTTGTTTTTATTTTTAAATTTGTTAATTTTTCAGCTTCAGCTATATTTGGTGTGGTTAATATTGAATTTGGAAGTAAATATTTATTAAATGCATCTGCAATGTCTTCTTTTGTTAAATCTCCACCTGATGTTGCAACCATTACAGGATCAACTACTGCCTTTAGATTATATTCTTTAATCTTTTTTGAAACTAATTTGATAATTTCTGGTGAATATAGCATTCCAGTTTTAACAAATTCCACTTCATATGACTCAAAAACAGAATCCATTTGCTCTTCAATGTATTCTGGTGAAACAGGTGATGTTGAAAAGAATTTGTAGGGGTTTTGTGCAGTAATAGCTGTAACAATTCCAGTTCCATAAACTCCGATAGCCTGAAATGTTTTTAAATCTGCATAGATACCAGCACCAGCTGATGGATCAACACCTGCAATAGACATTACTATCATTAACTAACTCCTTGTCACTTTTAAACGTTCACTTCCACGGTAAGGTTCTACTTTAACTTTAAGTTCCTTTAAGTATTTTCTAGTGTGAGTATGTTCTCCGTGTATCATGATTTCACCTAAATCTTCAGCAGTGTTAACATCTAATGCCATAAATAGGGAATCATGAACTTGTGGATTTAGTTTTTTCCTCTCAGCAGCATTCACATGCTCTTTGTAACTAAATCCTTCAAATTTAGTATGTATTGCCATAGGCTTCATAATAATCATATTAGTCCCACCTCCTTTTGATGGGACTATTATGAAATCTAAGTTTTTAGAAGCTTCAATTAACATTGAGATATTTGTTTTCCCAATTAAGGGAACATCTGAAGGAACAATGATTACTTTTTTTGCTTTTCCTTTGCATTCTTTCATAGCTTGTTTCAATGCTTTATTCAAGTTTGAATCTTCATTTTCCAGGATAGTATTTAGGTTTAAGCTTTTAGCGTACTTTAGAACGTCTTCATCTCTACTAATAATGAATATTTTATCTACATGTTTTTTTAAAGCTTCAGTTACATCTTGAAGCATTACTTTTAAGAGTTTTTCCCTTTCTTCCTCTGATAAGAATGGGGAAAGTCTTGTTTTAGCATTTTTGAATTTACTAACTGGAATTATTGCGTAGAAATTATCCATTGTAATCACTTAGTATGTTTTAGCTATTAAAGCGATATATTTTGCATCTCCTTTACCGGAAATACATTTGCCTTCATAGACTTCCTCTTGGATACCTAAAATGTCATATCCTGTTTCTTCTTCAATTTCTTTACCAATAGATTCATCTCCACACCAATAGAACTTAGCAACATTGCCAGATTCAACAAGTTCTTTAACTTCTTCTAAGCTTTCTGTGAATTTAACATGATTTTCTTGGAAGTTCCAAGCAGATGAAGATAAGTTTTCTTCGGTTTTATTTAATAAATCAATAACATTATCAGTTAAAGAGTCATCAAGAGCAATTTCGATTTTTTCTCCTTCATCTCTTCTCATAGCTATTGTAATATTGTTTTCTAAGTCTCTAGGTCCAAGTTCAAGTTTTAATGGAGTTCCTTTTAATTCCCAATCGTGGAATTTTTTACCAGGTCTAATGTCTCTATCGTCAATATTTACTCTGAGTCCTGCATCTTCTAATTTGGTTTTAATTTCACTACATTTTGCTAAAACTTCTTCTTTTCCTTTTTTAAATAAGATTGGAATAATTGTAACATGGTTTGGTGATACTTTAGGTGGTAAGCGCAATCCAATTTCATCTCCATGAATTCCAATCACAGAAGCAATTACTCTATCAGATAATCCAGCACAGGTTTGATATACAAGTTTGTGTTCTCCATCTTTGTCTTCAAAGGTTATATCAAATGTTTTTGCAAAAGTCTGACCTAAATTGTGGATAGTACCAATTTGTAATGTTTTACCATTAGGCATAATTACATCAAAAGCCATTGTATAATCAGCACCAGGGAATTTATCCCATTCTGGTCTTTTAGAAATTAAATAAGGAAGTCCTAAATCATCAAAGAATTCTTTATAAATTGCAATAAAGTCTTGGATTTGTTCATCAGATTCTTCTTTAGTTGCATGAGCAGTATGTGCTTCTTTAAATGTTGTAATTTCTCTTACACGAATTAAAGGCCTAGTATGTTTTGTTTCATATCTAAATGTATTTACAATTTGATAATATTTAATTGGAAGATCCATGTGTGTTCTAATCCATAAAGAGTACATTGGATAAATTGCAGTTTCACTGGTAGGCCTTAATGCTAATTGTTCATTCAATTCTCTTTGACCACCTTTAGTTACCCAGTATACTTCGTCTTCGAATCCTTTTACATGAATTCCTTCTTTTGCAAGTTCACTTTCAGGAACAAGCATTGGGAAGAGTACTTCTTCGTGATCTTTATCTAATAATTTTTTAATAATATTCATTGTGTGTTTTCTAATTTGAAAACCGTATGGCATCCATACTGCCATTCCTTTAATAGGATATCTTGAATCAGTAATGTCTGCATTTTCTAAAATATCATGAAACCATTCATCAAAATTTTCCACCATATCACCTAATAAATTTTATAACATTAAATTTTTTGTTTTTAATAAGTATTAAAT
>NZ_JBNMGD010000062.1:0-6440 GCF_050872065.1 Methanobrevibacter sp. | reverse complement strand
TAATCATCACAATTCATTAATTAATTATAAAAATAAGCATTATTATTTATCTAAATGAATATATATAAATATTAGGAAATGCAGTTATGAACAAATAAAAAAAGTTGATACAATGACAAATTATATTGACCAAGCACAAAAACATATAAATGAAGGCAATTTCAATGAATCCCTCAGATTAGCTCGAAAGAGACATTCAAAAGATGATGTTGAAACTTATCTAACTATTCTAGATTTATTAATCAATGAAAATTATATAATTGCTCTTGAAGAAAAAGGAATGTACTATCAATATTATGATAAAACACATGATAATGGAGATTACGGTGAAAGGTACTTTGATGAGTATCTCAATACACAACCGAAATCCATTAATGTACTATGTGATAAGGCAATGTCTAAATTTAATAAGGGGAATATTGATGATGCTTTAAAATATCTGGACAATGCTTATAAAAATTATTCTAATTATTCAAAAATTGAAAAACCACGCATTTCAAAAAAAGAACTTTTAATCGGTAAGATAGAGCTTCTAATTCAAGCAAAAAGATATGAAGATGCATTGAAATTCATTAAGAATTTTGAAAACCAATTTGGATCTAATCAAAAGTCAGATTTATACAAAGGCCAAATGCTTCAAAAGAACGGTAAAAATGAAGAAGCTCTTATGTATTTAACTAAATCATTACAGGAAGAAGATACCTTAATTGGGTTTAATGCTAAAGGTGATGCATTATATGAACTTGAAAGATATAAAGATGCATTAAAAGAATACAAAAACTGTCTAAATTATGAACACAAAGTCGAAGATGATTTAGAACTAATTACAAACTTTAATTACAAATCAGCATTTTGCTGCATTAATCTTGGAAATGACAGTGAAGCCATTAAATACTTAAACAAAACTATCAACATGTTAAATGAACATGGAAGACTTCCAAAAGATATTGAATCAATTTATCAGAAATGTTCTTTTGAAAAAGAAAGAATCATGAAAAAAGGAGATGTAGAAGATAAAGAATTTAGAAAAAGTAAATTTTTCTCCACCAAAACATCTTTAATCCTATTATTCATTATTCTTATATTATTTATCATATTAAAACTAAATGGGTATTGAAATGAGACTTGGAAAAACTAATCTTATAGTAAACAAAAACGGATTTGGAGCACTTCCAATCCAAAGAAGAAATGAAGAAGATTCAATTGAAATACTTAAAAAAGCATATGCCAATGGAATTAACTTCTATGACACTGCACGTTTTTATACAGACAGCGAAGGAAAACTTGGAAATGCATTTGAAGATGTTCGTGAAAACATTTATATTGCAACAAAAACTGGAAGAGAAACTCCAGAAGAATTTTGGAATGATTTAGAAACATCTCTTAAGGAATTAAAAACTGATTATATTGATTTGTACCAATTCCATAACATTTCTTTCTGTCCAAAAGAGAATGATGAATTATATAAAACAATGATTGAAGCTAAAGAGGAGGGAAAAATAAAACACATTGGAATTACAACCCATAAAATTACACATGCACACGAAGCACTGGAAAGTGGACTCTATGAAACATTACAATACCCATTTTCATATTTAAGTGGTGCCGAAGAACTAGAACTTATTGAAAAATGTAAAAAATTAGATGTTGGATTTATTGCTATGAAAGGAATGGGTGGAGGATTGATTAAAAATTCTAAAGCTAGTTTTGCATATATGAATCAATTTGATAATGTTTTACCAATATGGGGGATTCAAAAACTAGAAGAACTTGATGAATTCTTATCTTATGACACTAATACTATTTTAACTGATGATTTAAAAGAGGATATCCAAAAAGATAAAAAAGAACTGGGAGTAAATTTCTGTAGAGGTTGTGGATACTGTATGCCTTGTCCAGAAGAAATTAACATTAGCTTATGTTCAAGAATGTCTTTATGGCTTAGACGTTTTCCTACTGAACCTAATCTAGATGAAAAAACTCAAAAAATCATGGAAAAAACAAAAGATTGTACAGAATGTTATCTATGTGTTGATAAATGTCCATATGAGCTTGATATACCTGAACTTTTAAAAGCAAACTATGAAGATTATCAAAATGTTTTAAGTGGAAAAACAAAGGTGTGAATATGAAACAATGCATTAATAACCCAAACGATGTCGATTGGGTGAAATTTTGGGCGGAACGTCTAGAAAATAAGACAAACAAGGACTGGGATAAAGCAGCACCAGGCTTTTATAAAAGAACAAGAAAAGATGACTATCAAAATGTATTATTTGAAAAACTAATACTTGATAAAAACGATGTTGTTCTAGATGTTGGCTGTGGCGAAGGATCAGTCACCATCCCAATAGCTAAAAAAGTTAAAAAAGTAATAGGAATTGATTCATCTAAAAAAATGTTAGAATATCTCAAAAAGAGAGCTGATGAAAATAACTTAAACAATATTGAAACCATTCTAAAACCAATTGAAGAGATAACTTACGATGAAATTGGAGAAGTAGATACCGTAATATGCTCAAGGTCCTTGAATGGTATTGTCCCAATTGACTATACTTTATCCCAGCTAAATAAAATTGCAAAAAAATATGTCTTCATAACTATCTTCGGACCTGAAAACAAAAAGATTGAAAAAGACTTTGAAAGAGAAATTGGAATTAAAACTGAAGATTTCCCTGATTACAACTATTTCTTCAATATATTATTTAATTTAGGGATTTATGCAAATATTGAAAGGTTTGACCTAAATAACTATCGTAAGTATGACAGTATCGAAGATGCTATGGATAATGGTAAATTTAGACTTGATTTGTATAATGATGAAGAAAAAAAGCTTCTAAAAGACTACTTGGAGAGAATTCTCACTTATGATGAAGAAAATAAAAAGTATTATAATATTAAGGACAAAGCAGACTGGATTTTGATTTGGTGGAAAAAATAACCCCCAAATCAATTTCCACATTATAAAAGAGACTACATTACTAGAAATATTGAACGAAATTCATCCAATTATTTCTGTAGACTATATTTTGCATACTTTTTAAAATAAAATGAAATTATTCAGATTTTATCATAGTTAAAATCATTTTATATGGACTGTTTTCAGCTTGAAGTGCATGTGGCTCATTTGCAGGCATTATAATTATTTCACCTGCTTTTACAGTATTTTTCTTACCGGAAATTGTGATTTCTGCTTCACCATCAATGACTTGAACCATTGCATCAAAAGGAGCTGAATGTTCAGATAATCCTTGACCTTGATCAAAAGCAAAGAAAGTAACTGTACCTAACTCTTTTTTGATTACTTCACGACTGACAACACTATCTTTTTGATAATCCAATAATGATTGAATATCTAATGCTTTAGCTTTAATATCATCATTCATAATTATTCACCCATGATTTTTTTAATGTCTTCCAACGCATTACCTGAAATTGGAGTTAAATTGTAATTTTCGACTAAAACATTTATAATGTCTTCATTACACCATGCAGGAAGTATTGGACCAATCCACATGTCAGTTTTTCCAAGGTAGAGTAAAGCCCAAAGTACTGTGGCTGCTTTTTGTTCCATCCAACTTAACACAATTGTTAACGGTAATTCATTTAATTCCATATCAAATAATTCACATAGAGCTAATGCAACATCAACTGCAACAATAGTATCGTTACATTGACCTACATCTAACAATCTTGGAATTCCTTCGATATCACCTAAGTCTAAGTCATTGAATTTATATTTTCCACATGCTAAAGTTAAAATAACTGTATCTCCAGGTAAGTTCTCTACAAACTCTCTGTAGTAGTCATTATGTTTTGCTGCTTTGTCACATCCACCTACAACAAAGAATCTTCTTATTTTACCTTCTTCCACTAATTTTTTGATTGCATCAGCATGCTCAACAATAGCTCCTGCACTCCAACCGGTAGTGAGGGTGGTTAATTCTTCAGGCTCTAATGATCCTAAGGATTTTGCACATTCAATTACTTCGGAGAAATCATAATCTTCAATGGTTTTTACTCCTTCAAGTTTAGCTACATCCATAGTGAACATTCTTTCTTTGTATGCATCAAGTGCCGGCAATACGCAGTTACTGGTTCCAACAATAGCTGCATTGTATTTTTTAAAGATTGTTCTTTGATCGTGCCATGCTCCACCTAGTTGACCTGCTAAATTTTCATATTTGTTAAGTCCAGGATATCCATGTGCAGGTAACATTTCAGAGTGAGTATATACTTTAATATCAGTTCCTTCAACTTGTTTTAATAATTCCTCCAATGCTTTTAGGTCATGACCAGTTACAATGATTGCTGGTCCTTCTTGTGCACCAACTTTTACTTCCACAGGCCTTGGCTCACCATAAGCATCAATGTGTGCATCTTTAAGCAATCTCATTACATCAACACTGACTTTACCTGCTTCTAATGCAAGAGCAACTAACTCTTCAGCATCGAAATTAACGTTAGTTAATGTAGTGTATAGACCTTTAGTTAGGAATGCATCGATTTCAGGATTGTATTTTCCTAACACATTTGCATTATAATTGTATGCACTTATTCCTTTCATAGTAAAGATTAAATTATCTTGTAGTCTTGCTATTGTTGGTTTTTTACCACAAACTCCAGATACAGTACATCCAGTACCATGAGCAGTCTGAGAACATTGATAACAAAACATGTCTAATTCATTTGCCATAATAATACCTCAAAATATTGTTATTTAAAAGTAGAACCAAAAAGCATATAAATATTTTGTCACTTTGTAAGTAGTAATAGTAAGTATTATAATATATATCCCATAATATAACAACCATGGATGAAAATATAGCCGTACTTAAAGGAATAGGACTTACGTTATATGAAGCTCAAGCATACATAACACTCACTTCACTAATCTCATCAAATGCAACAGAAATTTCTAAAAAATCAGGAATTCCACGAAGCAAGATATATGAAGTCCTAAAGGGATTACTCGAAAAAAAATACATTGATGTTGAAGACGGAAGGCCCCTAACCTATACTGTTAGATCACCTGTTGAAGTATTGACCCTTGAGAAAAAAAGAATAACCTCAGAAATAGATGACACAATAACCCGACTGACAAACATATATGAGAATGGTATGAGTCAAGTCCAAGCTCCTATTTGGAGAATTTATGGTGTTGATAAAATCATAAATAAAGAATTAGAAATCATAACTCGTGCCAAAAATTCAATTAACATGAGAATCGGATTTTTATTTGAAGGTGAAGGAGAAGCACTAGTAAAAGCATTTAAAAAAAGAAGAAATTTAAATGTTAATATCTTATCCTCTCCAACATGCTGCATCAATGATGAAACATTCAATATTATTGAATTTTTCAAAAGTAATGATATACCAGTTCATAAAGCAGACATTCCATTTGTAAAAGTGCTAATCTGTGATTCCAAAGAAATGATGCATACATATACTAAATTTAGTGAAGATAAACGAACAGTTCTTCCAGAAACTGCAATTGGAATCTGGAACAAATACGAGGATATCTCAAGAAATTATGATGAAAGATTTATGAATCAACTTTCAAAAATAGAAAATAAAAAGAAGAGAACTACATAAACTTCTCTTCAAAATCAATTAATACATTCAACAAATCATAACTCAAACGATTAATTGAGTTAAATGAGATATTTTTTGGAATTTTCCAATATGCTGATGCAATACTACCAGAAATAGCTGCTTGCGTATCGGCATCTCCACCAAGAGAAATTGCATTCCTAATTGTATCCTCATAAGAATCACCTTCCAAGAAGCAGATTATTGATTCCGGGACACTTCCAGCACATGAAACATCAAATGAATAATTATTTTTTATTTCATCTACACTACGGGACAAATCATAATTATACTCAGATTCAATATGACATTTTATCTTTTCTTTACTTGCACCATCTTTTGCAAGGTAAATTGCATCGGAAGTTGCAAGTGCTCCTTTTATTCCTTCAGGATGATTATGAGTCACGACTGATGACATTTTAGCTAATTTTTGAGATTCTTCCAGTGAGTTGGCAACCCATGAACATGAAGAGACTCTCATTGCAGACCCATTTGCCCAGCTTTCATAAGGTTCTGGATTATCCTCTTTCAACCAACGTCTAAACATTCCACCATATCCTGAATTTGGATATTTATTTCCCCAATATTGCAATTGATTAATTAATACCTTTTCAGATGTTTTATCTTCAATTAACCAATTTGAAATAACTAATGTCATTACTGTATCATCAGTAAATCTAGATTCCTCCTCAAAAAGTTTGAAATCTTTTGTTTTAATTGGATGAAACTCCCGAGTTGATCCAATAATATCTCCACAAATTGCGCCTAAAATTCCTTTCATAGAATTATTATTATAAAAAATAATTAATAAAAATATCTATTAAAAAAAAAGTTATAAAATATTATTT
>NZ_JBNMGD010000002.1:0-59770 GCF_050872065.1 Methanobrevibacter sp. | reverse complement strand
TTGCAATAAAGTGGTACATGATTTGTGTAGCTTTCAATATTAGTCGCAATCCTTGTTTTAGTGGAATCTCTTTTGCAATAGAAAAATATTTAAGGGCAGAATATATTCCCCAAAGTCGCAATCCTTGTTTTAGTGGAATCTCTTTTGCAATAGGAAGAAATAGATATATCTATCTCTAGCGAAACAGAGTCGCAATCCTTGTTTTAGTGGAATCTCTTTTGCAATTCTGAAAGAGGATTTGAAAGAGCTACTTCAAATATGGTCGCAATCCTTGTTTTAGTGGAATCTCTTTTGCAATACTGCCCTTCACATTCTGGGCTTCATCGACAATGAAGTCGCAATCCTTGTTTTAGTGGAATCTCTTTTGCAATTTAACTTTTTCTTTTTATCCCACAACCACAACCAACAGTCGCAATCCTTGTTTTAGTGGAATCTCTTTTGCAATATATCTTTTTTGATTCCTTTAATAGATTCTCTAACAGAGTCGCAATCCTTGTTTTAGTGGAATCTCTTTTGCAATATTTTGCATGGCTTTTTAGTATGTTGTGTAAAGGAGCGTCGCAATCCTTGTTTTAGTGGAATCTCTTTTGCAATAGTACCAAAATTTTGGTTACTTTTGCATTTTCTCTTCTGAAATGTCTTTAATTTTAGACCTTAGTGTGCGGTTCGAAATAAATCAAAGACTATATAAAGATATGCACACTTGCTATATATAAGTTTTTCTTCAATTAAAAATATAATATTGAATTTTTAAATTAACTAAGAAAAATTTTTAGTATTAATTCACTAAATAAACAATAATAGTAGTTAATATTGGAAAATACGAAGAATTAGGAATAAAAAAATTTGGGTGTTTTTTCTGATTTTTTCGAAATTTCATTAAATTAAGGGAGATCCGCACATTTACTAGTTTATGAAAATATTTTCTAGGGTTATTATAATCTATATAATTGGTAATGTACTATTTTTAAATTAAAATAAAATCAAAATATGCTTTTTTAAGCATTTACAAGATTAATTTATCTTTTATTTCATTTATTTGTCTTTTAATCAGTAATTGAAAATGCATATTTTATTTAGAATATAAAATAAAAAAGTAGAAAAATTATTTGATTTCATTAATGAAATTATTTATTTTTTCTTTTGGATTTCCCATGTCTTCTGCGGTTAAGAACATTGTGGAAGTTTGTTCTTTTCCAGTTAATAATGATATGTTCTTTAAAGTTTTTTCATATCCACTACTCATGCATGTGCAGAATGAAGCTATTTTCTTAAACTCTTTATTGTATTCCATCAAGTAAGTATAAATTGGTGTTGCTACATTTGAAGCCCAAACCGGAGTTCCAATAATGATTAAATCATAATCTGAAGGATTTTTTGTAATAGGGTTGATTTTGCTTGTTCTTCTCATGGAGGCATTCATTCCACCTTTTAAAAATCCAAGTTTTCCTGAATACTTGTTATTATCGGTGATTTCTTCGATATCACAATTTATTTTATTTTGAATCATTTTAACTATTTTTTCAGTCATTCCTGTTCTTGAGTAGTAAACGAGTAATGTTTTCATATTTTCACCTTTTCAATAAATATCTTTTAATTTATTTTTAATTTGATCGAGTATTGCTTTATGCATTCTTTTTGTAAACTCGGCCCGATCATTTTGGTTTAGGACATCTAAATATCCTTGTGAAACCAAATTAAATGCAAAAGGACTTGGAATAACAGTATTTATTGTTTTTATTTCCATTGATCCATCTGCAATCATATTTATTACTTTTAAAGCATTTTTAATGTCCATATAATCTTCAAGGGTTTCTCTTCTAGCTTCTTTTAAGATTGAGAAATTATCATCCATATCTTGAACAAACTTTAGTAATATTTTTCCACGGACTTGCTGGCGACCGACAGATTTTGACTCTCCTTTATATCTTCGAAGAGTCATAAGTGATCTTCCGGCGCAATGTCTGAATCTTGATGCAAGCGTTTCTGTTTTGTTTAGAGAATTTATCAATATTGTCTCGAAATTTTCGGGAGTCAACTGTTTAAATGATTCTAAACCTCCAATTTTACCATCGGAACTTAAGTAAAAACCATTATCAGTAACTGAAATTGTTACATTGGTGTTGTAGTTACGTGCAACAACATATGCGACAGCACGGGATAATGCATCATTCACTTTTCTTCCAAACAATGAATGGAATATTACAAAATTTCTTCCACCAAATCCTTTATAGTATTCAATAAGTAAAACACGATTACTAGGGATTTTAGCATATTTGTATTGTTCAACAAAATATTCATATATAGAATTAGCTGCAAAGTCATCGACATATAAATAATCGAATATGAATTCCATTATTTCTTCTTTGCTTCTTCTATATTCGAATCTGCTTTCCATGTGTGACCTGAAGCGTTGAATGTCCATTGCAAGGTCAAAGGATAATGGCAATTGTTGTGAAAACCATGAAGGTATTGTTGGAGGTCCGCTTGCAGGAGTTACGTTAATTGTCATTCCTTTTCCATAGTTGAATCTATAAGTTCGACCTCCCAAAACGAATGTATCTCCTTTTTTTAATTTTTCCATGAAGCTCTCTTCGATTTTTCCAACGGTATTTCCATCACATTTGACTAAAACACTAGAACTATCAGGGATTGTTCCTATATTTGTTGAATAAATCACTCTAGCCATTTTTCCGCGTTTTCCAAAGGTATTTTCTTTATAATCAATCCAAATTTTTGCATAGACATATCTTTCTTCAAGTTCCGGATATTCTCCGGCCATGTAGCTCAACACATCTTCGTAGTCATCTCTTGTTAGGTTTTTATAACAATAACTTTTTTTTATTACTTCATAGGCATAATCGATATCCCAGGGATTTTCGATTGCCATTCCATATATGTGTTGGGCTAAAACATCCAAACAGTTAGTTGGAATGTTAATTTTATCTATTTTTCCTTCCTTTGCATTTTTAAGTAAAACAGAACACTCAACTAGGTCGTCACGATCAGTTACAATGATTCTACCTTTGGATTTTTCATGTAACTTATGTCCACTTCTTCCAATTCTTTGAAGAGCTCTTGCAACGGATTTTGGAGAATTTATTAAAACAACGAGGTCAATGTATCCAATATCTATTCCAAGTTCAAGTGATGTCGAGGATATTACAGCTTTGAGTTTCCCTTCTTTTAATTTATTCTCTGTATCTAGGCGAACTTCTTTTGAAAGTGATGAGTGGTGTGCCATTATGTTTGAATCATTATAATTCATTGGATACATTTTTTTTAAATTGTAGACATAACGTTCTGCTCCACTACGTGTGTTTGTAAAGATTAATGTTGTTTTATTTTCCTGAATTAAATCGTCTAATAAATCATACATTCCAAGACGGGTGTCTTCTTCGTCGGCAAGCACAATATCACTTACAGGACACATCACTTCCATATCCAGTTCTTTTAAATAATCTATATTGACTATTTTACAGTTTCTTTCAACACCATATTCATACCCTACAAGAAATTTCGCAACTTCTTCAATTGGACTTACAGTTGCTGAAAGACCAATTCTTGTATATTGACCAACTAAATGTTGTAATCTTTCCAGAGATAAACTTAAATGGACTCCACGTTTATTTTCAGCAAGGGAATGTATTTCATCAATGATAACATATTTAATGTTACTTAATTTTTCTCTAAACTTAGGGGCGACAAGTAAGATGGATAATGTTTCAGGTGTTGTAATTAAGATATGGGGAGGTTTTTTAAGCATCTTTTGCCTTTGGTATTGTGAAGTGTCTCCTGTTCGCACTGCTTTTCTAATTCCCAAATCTTTTCCAGCTATTTCTTCAATTCCTTTCAACGGATCTTCCAAATTCTTTTCAACATCATTGTCTAGTGCCTTTAATGGTGAGATGTAAATGCAATATACTTTGTCTTCTAGTTGATCCTTTTCAGCAAGTGTTGTTAATTCACTGATTATGGATAAAAATGCAGTTAATGTTTTTCCAGACCCTGTTGGTGATGAAATTAAAATGTTGTTTTGTTTGTGAATATCTATGATTGATTTTTTCTGTGCAGGAGTAAAATCCTCGAATTGTGAGTCAAACCATTTTTGAACCCAAGGATGTAGGATTTTAAAAATTTCTTTTTTAGGGTAACTTTTAGTTTGCTCTTCAATCATTGTTATTATTCCTCATTTTTTATTTTAATATTAATTTTTTTAATTGTATTTTTAAATATTTTTTGTTCAGTTTAATAATAATTCATGAAGTTTTTTATTATACTGAAAACTAATCATGGTGTGTATACTTTATTTTTTTAAAAGATTATATATTCTTAAAAACTAACTTACTATCATGACTAATTTAAGTTTTGATGATGCCATTTCTAACTTATCTAGTGATGATGTTAAAGTTAGAAAAGAGGCTATAGAATCATTAATTGGAATTACTGATGAATCAGCTATTGAACCATTAATTAAAGCTACTACTGATGATAATGCTCAAGTCAGATTTAAGGCAGCTGAAATTTTAGGTAATATGGGTGAATTAGCTGTTGATAAATTAATTGATGAATTTAATAATGCTGAAGGTAAAAATAAAAGATTTTTAGCTTTTGCACTTAAGGAAACTGAGAATGATAAAGTTGTTCCTTATTTTGTAAATGCAATAGATGATGTTGATTTTGGAGTTAGAAAAGTTGCAGTACGTGCTTTAGGTGAACTTCAGGCGGTTAATGAACTTGACAATATTGGAAAATGTCTTGAAGATGAAGATTGGGGTGTTAGATTAGCAGCTATTCAAGCATTAGGGGACATTGCAACAGATGAAGCAGTTAAATTAATTAAAGATGCAAGAAAAGCTGAAAAAGACAAAGATTTCAAAAAATCCTGTAATAAGGCTATTAAAAAAGCAGAAAAAAGACAAAAAGCAAAAACATCTGGTGAAGCAATTGTTAAAGTCATTCCATTAAGTACAATTAAAGAAATGGAAAAAACTAATGTTCAAAAAGCTATTAAAGAATATGAAAGATATGTTGAAGCAAAACAAGCTAAAGATGCTCCATACAAACGCTTGTGTGTTTTATACAGAAAAGCTAATGATTATGATAATGAAGTTAGGGTAATTGAAACTGCAATTGATGTGTTTAAAGACAACGAGAAAAAATTATCTTATTTCGAAAAAAGATTAGCTAAATTAAAATAGCTATTTTTGAATAATTTTGTAGAGATCATCTCTTTTATTTTTTAATAGAGGTAACTCTTCTCTTACTTTTTTTATTTCACTCAAATCGAGTTCTGATAGTATTAAACTTTCTTTTTCACTAGCTTGGGCTATTATTTCTCCCCAAGGATTTGTAATAATTGAATGGCCGTAACTATGATAGTTAGCATTCTTATTTAATGCAGGTGCAACACCAATGCAAAATGCCTGATTATCCATAGCTCTTGAGCGAAATAGTAATTCCCAATGTGCAGGACCTGTTGTCATGTTGAATGCGCCTGGATAAATTAATATTAATGCTCCATTTTCAACCATAATTCGAGCAAGTTCTGGAAATCGAATATCATAGCATATACCAATGCCGATTTTTCCAAATTCAGTATTAACTATTGTAAATTTATTACCTGCAGTTAACACATCGGATTCTTTGAATGATATTTTTCCTTTAACATCAATATCAAAAAGATGTATTTTCCTGTGTTTTGCAATTATATTTCCCTGTTTATCAAATAAATAGCTAGTATTATATAATTTATCATCTTCTATCTCAGGAATTGATCCGGCAAGAATGTATACTTTGTTTATTTTAGCTAATGTTGAAATTTCGGTAAGTGTAGGGCTATTATGTTCTTCTTCACCATATTCAATAAATTTATCATTTGAGTATGGGCAGTTAAACATTTCAGGTAATATTATAAAATCAGCATTTTTAGATACACTTTCTTCAATCATAAAACGAGCTTTTTTGAGATTTTCTTTTTTACTGTCAACAACATTCATTTGACATAAAGCAAATTTGATTTTTGTCATTTTAAACACTTAAAAAAAATAGAAAAAGAGTATGATTTAAATCATACTTAAGCTATATCTGCAGAATTTAACATGCCAGTAATCTCATCAGATGTAATGGAATTGACGGAATCTCCAGAAATTCTAAAGACATATAGTTCGCCATCACTAAACATTGAAACATATCTTGTGTAGTTTCCATCTGCATTTTCTAAAATAATATTTGATGCATTTCTTCCATCTAATGTTATTGTTTCAAGAAGTGTAACGGATGCACCTACACTTTGAGCATGAGATATTCTATTTTGATTTATCTCTTTTAAAGATGATGCACTACTGCTGACATTATAATATTCAACAAGTGTATTATTTGTTGTCTTGTAGAATATAGCTCCAGGATGGTCTGTATCAGTTTCGTTTATTTCCTGCCAATTGCCAGGATATTTAAATGAAAATGATCCTTCGTTATATTCTGCATTACCGTTTTGTATTGGTGAAGAAGTATTAGTTGATCCACCAGTTAAAAAGATTCCACAAATTAAAATTAAAGTTATGATTAATATTATTCCAATAACAAGTTTTTTTTCTTTTAAGATATCAAGGGTACTTTTATCACTGGAAGGTTTTACTTTTTCGTGTTTTTCTTTTTTAAATATGTCTTCTCCTTTTGGTACTGAATTCTTGGGTTTAGGGAATTTGTATCCACAATTTCCACAAATTGGGGCTCCATCATAACTAGGATTTCCACATTCAGGACATTTTTTCACAGTTTAACCTCCATTAAAATTTACATTTATCATTAACAATATTTAATAATAATGTTTTTATTATTATAAAAAGATATTTATATTCGTGATAGAATGGTAAATGAAGAAATGATTAATGTTAATGATATAAATTATGCAATTTATAAAATTGGGCAATGGAAAAATGATTATGAAATTAATCAAATAGGATTATCTAGTGAAATTCCTGTTACTAAAAATACTTTACATCATGTAAAACTTTCTATGGCCGAGATTAGGACTGCTAGGTTCGAATTATCTGATAAAATGGTTAATGGTTTTGTAGCTATTGCAACTCATTTAAATCCTAAATCTCAAGATATGGAATTGGATGCGCTAATCGAGCTTGAAGAAAAAGAATATCAAAATATATTAAAAGAACTTGATAATTTGGAGTTATTAGATGAGGATGAGTCTATTCCTTTAAATGGTGAAGATTATCTTATTTATAAATTGGAAAAGGATTGTCATGTAACTAAATCCATTCCTGCTAATTTATATACTATAAATTATTATAATGATGAATTAAAAAAAATCGAAGATGCATTAAATTAGAATGCATCTAATGTTACTTTTTTATCTCGTTTTAGTTCACGTGGAGGTTTGATAGATACGAATTCAATACCTTCCTCTTTGAGTAATTCTAAGGCATCATCCATAATTGAAGGTGCAACAAGCAGACCTCTAATTTTTTTCTTTTGAGCTTTACAGTCTTTTAAATAATCATTGTCGGTATTTTCTAAATCTTGGAGATATCTTCTAAGTTGTTTTACTGCTGTAATTCCAGCTTTACGTGCCTTTAGTTCGAGAACCATTAAATTATTATCATTATCTTTTCCTAAAATGTCAATGAATCCATGTTCCACACTATATTCACGAGCAGTTGGTGTAAAACCTTCCTCAATCATGTGGGGTTTTTCCATTATCATGTCGCCCATATCTTTTTCATATCCTGCTTGTTCAAGTTCCTCATAGTCCTCAATATTAGCATAATTGATGAATTGGATTTTTTTAATTTCCACGGTTAATAGTTCTTTTGGTGTTCTTCTGTGACTTTCTAAGAACAAATTATCATTTTTGATGTAACTTCTGGTTCTTGATTTTGGTGGTTGCCAATTTACAGGTTCCACTTTTTTATCTTGGTGGATTAAAAAAGCACCATCTGGTTTAATCATAATTATACGTTCTCCCCAGTTGAGTTCACTTAATGCCCGTCCTTCATAGCTGACTCTACAGTAAGCAAAAATTAATATTGTTGATTTTTTACGTAGGGCCTCTTGAACCAATTCATATCCTTCTTCACAAGAAGGGGTTTCTAAAATTTTATATTTCATCATGATAACATTGTTTAGTTTAATTTAAATAATTTGTTTTTTAAAGAATTATTTAATTTAATTTGAAGTGGGGGATTATAATTTACGATGAGGATTATTTTATATCAAAGAATGAATATTTTACATTGGATTCATTTGAATTTGAGAATGGGGATGTCTTAAATGATGTGAGAGTAGAGTATATGTCATTTGGAACTCCTATTTATGATGAAAAAGGAATTATAAAAAATGCTATTGTTTATTGCCATGGATCATTGGGCAGTTATTCTTCAATAAAAAAACTTGCACCTTTACTTGATAAGGGTAATGTTTTTGATGAAAGCAAATATTTTTTCATTTGTATTTCCGCATTAGGTTCTCCAGGTTCTTGCTCACCATCAACTACAAATTTAAAAAATAAATTCCCTAAATATTCCATCAATGATGTTGTAAACTTTCAAAAAAAGTTTTTAGTTGAAAAATTTAATATTTCTCATGTTTTAGGAATGATTGGTAATTCCATGGGAGGTTTTGTTTGCCTAACTTCTGCAATAAATTTTCCAGATTATGCGGATTTTATTATATGTGGTGTTAGTAGTTACAAAGTTGCGGGGCATGATTTTATGTTATCAAAATTTGTAAATGAAATCATTGAATCTGATCCAGATTACAATAGGGGTGATTTGACTTACTCTTTAAATAGAACCTTAAGAATAGCTTGTTTAGCTGAATTTAATTTTGGATTATCAAAAAGAGCATTAAGGGATATGTCTAATATTGAATTAAGTTCCGAATTTGAAAATTTTGGTAACGAAAGTATTGAAACAGATATTTATGACTTAAAATATTGTAATGAATCATGTATGTACTTTGATGTTGAGGATAAATTAGGCAAAATCAAATCAAAAACATTAATAATTGCATGTAATCAAGACCCTCATTTTCCGCCTGAATTAGATGCTATTCCAATGTCTAAAATGATTAAAGGTTCTGAATTAGTAATTATAGATTCAAATTTAGGGCATTTATGTTTCAATGAACTGAGTACAATTTCAAATGAACTAAAAGAATTTATGGGGGATTTTAATGATTGTTAAAATTTTAAATTATGGAGATGAAGATAATCGTAAATTTATTGAATATGGGGTATCTGAATTATCATCTTTGCAAAGGAATTATCTTATTGAAAATTTAGAGGAAGAAACTTCAATTAATGATAATTTACTTGTGATTAAAATGTATTTTGAAGGTAAACTTTATCCCTTTCAAAGTGATGTTGCAAAAGTTAGGTTAGAGGATTATATTGTTCGTGAAGAACTAGAAATGGCAATGTTTTTATCAAGTTTTTTAGAAGATATGGTATAAAATTATTATTGTTAGTAAATGGAGAATGTTGGACGGTTATTTTTAATATTCTTTTTTTTTTAAAGTTATTTTTATTTTTAAATGAATGTGGTGGGATAAAAAGCTAATTAAATTAGCTTTTTTTTTATTTTGATACGTCAAGCATGTGTTGAACAGCTTTTCTGGATTTATCTGCAACATCTTTAGGTAATGTGACTTCTGGAGCTTCATTTATAAGTGCATCTCTGATTTTTTCAAGGGTATGGAATTTCATTGTTTCACAAATTGCTCCTTCAAGTAATGGGTATAATTTTTTACCCGGAACTTCTGCATTAATTCTACTAATCATGTCAATTTCAGTTCCAATTACAAATTCTTCCTTATCACTTGCTGCAATGTGTTTTAGCATTCCACCAGTAGACATTACTTTATCACATGCTTTTTGAACTTTAATATCACATTCTGGGTGACAAATTATTTCTGCATTAGGATATTGTTCTCTTTTAAGTTCAACGTTTTCGACATTGAATAATCTGTGAACATAGCAGTGTCCATCTTGAGGTACTGGAATTATTTCTTTGTCAATTTTATCTGCTACATGGGATCCTAAGTTTTTATCAGGTCCAAATAATATTTTATCATGAGGTAAACTTTGTGCAACTTTCACTGCATTAGCTGAAGTACATAATGTATCTGCATGTTGTTTAGCTTCAGCAATACTGTTTACATAGAGAATAACTCCCGCATCAGGATGTTCTTCTTTTGCTTTTAAGAGAATGTCTTCAGGTAACATGTGTGCCATTGGACATTCAGCTTCTAATGTTGGAATGACAATTTTTTTATCAGGATTTAATATAAATGCGGTTTCAGCCATGAAATCTACACCACAGAATATTACTAAATCTTTATCATCAATTTCAGAAGCTTTAATACATAATTCCAATGAGTCTCCGAGGAAATCTGCAATTTCTTGGACTTCTTTTGGTTGGTAATTATGTGCAAGTATTATTGCATTTTTTTCTTTTTTTAGTTTCAAAATTTCTTCTTGAAGTGAGTTATTCATTTTTTTCACCCATTGTTGTAAATTTTCTTATTTCGTTTGTGATTATTAATTTATATTTACTTTTATTATTAAATTCTTTTACCCAAAATGATACTTTCAGTTGACTTTCCTCATGAGTTATCCCCTTTGAATAGACGTCAGGTTTTGGATTTTGGGATATTCCATCATATTTGGACATCCTTTCTATGATGTATTTCTTAAATTTTTCAATATCCTGATTCAATGGTAATCCTACGGGAATATCTACCCTATATTTTTCAGGAGCTTTAAAATGTAGGTAGGGAAAGTTCGTTAATGTAGAATTTGGGATAATGTCTTTAACACCATTATCGTCAGAAATGATTGTTGATCTGAGAGTAATTCTTTCGACAATTCCTTTTTTGTCTTTTATTTCAATTGTGTCTCCAACTTGGATACTGTTTTCAATGATTAATGATATTCCGGAGAATAAATTTGATATGATGTCTTTAGCTGCAAAACTCACGGCAATACCTGCAATTCCTAAACTCAATAGTGTTCCGGCTAGATTTATTCCAAAGAATTGTAAAATAACCATTAGTGCAATAAAATAAATTATGTAATTTATTATGTCTCTTGTAAGATAAATTGCTGCTTTATTTCCATGAAAACGATTCATTCTCTTCATTAAAAAAGCTATTGTTCTGGTAACAATTGATGTAGCAATAATGACGAGCAGTGTGCAGATTAGAGTTTTTGTTGGATTGTCTATAAGTATTGGAATATCCATAATATCATCTAAATTTCTATTTTCATGAGATCTTTTGCCAGTTGAGTGTTTTCAAATATTTCTTTTGCTTCATTAAGTAAATCATCAAATGTTGTGTATCGTGTACTGAAATGTGTTAAAATCAATTGATTGGAGTTACTTTGCTTGGCTATTCTTGCCGCATCTGAAGATGTTGAATGGAAGTTATCTTCTGCTTTATCTGCATCTTCGTTTTTATATGTTGATTCATGGATTAAAACGGTTGAATCTTTTGCAAATTCAATCATCTCTTCGCATGGAGTGGTATCGCCGGAATAGGTTATCTTATTTCCTTTTCTTGCAGGGCCCAATACTTGTTTTGGTTTGATAATTTTGCCATCAATCTCCACTTCTTCACCATTGTGCAACTTTTTAAAGGCAGGTCCAACGGGAACACCTAGTTCAATTGCTTTTTCACGGAGAAATCTTGGTTTTTTAAGTTCTTCTATGGAATATGCTAAGCACGGGACTTGGTGATTGACATTTTGTGATTTAATAGTGTATTCTTCACAGCTTTCAATAGTTTCTGTTCCAATTTCAATAAATTCGATTGGAAAATCAATTTTACAGTATCCTAAATTAAATATTGTATCTTTTAATGCATTCAGTCCTTTTGGTCCGTATATTGTTAGTTTGGTTTCTCTTCCTCTAAAATTCATTGACTGTAATAGTCCTGGAAGACCTAAAATGTGGTCTCCATGATAATGGCTAATAAAAATCTTAGATATTTTCATGGGACTTACTTTAGCATAAATTAGTTGTTTCTGTGTTCCTTCACCACAATCAAATAACATGACCTCGCCAAATGCTTTTAAAATGATTGCCGGATGATTTCTAGTATATGAATGTACTGCTGAAGATGTTCCTAAAAATATAATTTCCATATAATCACTTATTTTATATTAATAAAAATAGTATATATTAATTATAATAATTAAATTTTGGTGATTTTTTGGATAGAATAATTGAATATATGCTTGAGGAAGATAAGGGATTTGGAGATATCACTTCTGAAGCAGTTGTGGAGAATGATTTGGAAGTTAATGCATATATTATTTCAAAAGATGAAGGTATTTTAGCAGGAATGAGTATTGTCAAAGAATTATTTGAAGAATTTGGTGTTGAAGTTACATATTGCTTAGAAGAGGGAAGTGAAATTTCAAAAAAAGATTTGTTGTTATCTGTTAAAGGTAATGCAAAGACAATTCTACTTCTTGAAAGGACTGTACTCAATTTATCAATGAGAATGAGTGGAGTAGCTAGTGCTGCCAGTCATTATGCTTCTTTAGTCAGAGATTATGATGTAAGAATTGCAGGAACTCGTAAAACTTCACCAGCATTAGCTAAATTTGATAAATACGCACTAAAAGTAGGTGGTGCTGACACTCATCGTTTCAGTCTGGATGATATGGTATTAATTAAAGATAATCACATTGCAGTATGCAAATCTCCTTTAGATGCTCTTTTAAAAGCGAAGGATAATACTAGTTTTTCTAAAAAAATTGAAATTGAAGTTGAAACACTATCTGATGCTGTTGAATGTGTAAAAAACAAGGCAGATATTGTAATGCTTGATAATATGGATGGTAATGAAGTTAAAGAGGTCATTGATGAACTTGAAAAATTGAATATTCGTCAAAATTCTTTAATTGAGGTTTCAGGAGGCATTACTGAAGATAATATCTTAGATTATGTTGAATATGGGGTAGATATTATTTCAATAGGTGCTTTAACACATTCATCTAGAAGTCTGAATTTTAGTTTAAAAATGGAGCAATTATAGTCTTAAGGATAATTTTTCCTTAAGTTCTTCATTGCTCATTTCGGTGATGAATGTTTCATCATTGCTAATGGCTTTTTCAGCTAAATTTAACTTATTTTTACTTATTTCATCAATTACTTCTTCTAATGTTCCTTTTGTTATAAATCTATATACCATGACATCTTTTTCTTGGCCAATACGGTGTACACGATCTGTTGCTTGATTTTCTATTGCTGGATTCCACCATAAGTCATAATGGATAACATTTTGTGCTGCAGTTAAGTTTAATCCAATTCCTCCTGTTTTAAGGGTTGCAACTAGAATTTTATGATTTTCGTCTTCTTGGAATGTTGAAATCACGTTTATTCGTTTTTCTTGTGTAAGTGATCCATGTAAGAATAAAACGTCTGTTTTTAACTTCTTAGAAACTAGTTTTTGTATGATTTGGCCCATTTTAGCATATTGAGTAAATATTATTACTTTTTCATTAACATCTAGAATATTTTCTAAAATTGTAATTAATAACTCCATTTTTCCAGATTCATTAATTTTAGGATTATCTGAATGTAAATACTGTGCAGGGTGATTACAGGCTTGTTTTAATCCAGTTATAATATTTAAAATAATTCCTCTTCTTTCAATACCTGTTTTTCCTTCTAAATCCTCAAAAATTCCTTCCATTATTGCATTATATAGTAATATTTGTTTTTTGGTTAAACTGCAATATATGTCATTAACAATTTTGTCGGGAAGTTCATCCTTGATATTGTCATCAGTTTTAAGGCGCCTTAGCACAAATGGTTTGGTTATTGTTTTGAAGTTTTCTAATGTGGAAGATTCTTCTAATCTTTCAATTCTAAAAACATATTTTGCTTTAAAATTATCTAATGTTGATAGGTATCCTTTATTCACAAAATCGAATATTGACCAATAGTCAGTTAGTTTGTTTTCAATTGGTGTTCCAGTTAAAGCAATTTTATTAAATGCTGGAACACTTTTTATTGCTTTTGTTTGCTGTGTATTTGGGTTTTTAATATTTTGAGCTTCATCAATAACACATATGAACCATTTTTTATCCAAAAACATATCTAAATCAAGTCTAATTACTCCATATGATGTTAATATAATGTCATAGTCATCTAGGGGAAATACTCTATTGGAACCATGATAAATATAATAGGAAAGTGTTGGTGTGAACTTATTAATCTCATTTTCCCAATTGGATAATAATGTAGGGGGCACTATGATTAATGATGGATTATTGTCATGGGGGTTTTGCTCTTTAAAATGGAGAATCGTAGTCAGAACTTGTATTGTTTTCCCAAGCCCCATGTCATCAGCTAATATGCAGCCAAAGTTATGTTTTATGTTTTGAACTAACCAGGAGTAACCTATTTTCTGATAGGGTCTTAAATTACCGGTTAATTCTTTTGGAATGTCATAGACTTTTGTATCATTGACTAATTTTTTGAATTTGGCGTATTCATTACCATTTAAATGTTTTTTAAATAGTTCTTCAGAGTTTTTATCCATATTTTTTCTCTTTAATTTTAATAATCGATATTTCTTTAATAATCGGTTTAATCTTTGAAGTTATTTGATAATTAAATATTCTTTTTTTATCTGATTTATTTTTTAAAAAATCTCATTTTTACCTAAAAAACAAACTTTAATAATATAGTAAAATAATATATATTAAAGATAGAAAATAATTTTATTTTTTTATGATGGTGATTTGATGGTAAAAATAGCTAAATTAGCTTTAGAAGATGGTACTATTTTAAAAGGTGAAGCATTCGGTTATGAAACCACTAAATTGGGAGAACTTGTTTTTTCTACTGGTATGGGTGGTTATACTGAATCTTTAACTGATCCGTCTTTTAAAGGAGAAATTTTAATGTCTACTTACCCATTGGAAGGAAATCATGGTGTAAGTGAGAAGTGGTATCAATCTGATAAAATCCAAGTTGAAGGTTTTGTTTGTCGTGAAGTTTGTCGTGAAGTTTCAAATTTCGGACCTCAAAAAACATTGGATGATTTCTTAAACGAATTTAAAACCCCGGGAATTAGTGGAATTGATACTCGTGATTTAACACTTAAAATACGTGAGAGAGGTTCTCTTAAAGCAGCAATAACAACTGAAGATATTTCTGATGATAAATTGCTTGAGATGGCTCGTTCACAACCAAGTATTGAAGATAAGGATGTTGTTCCATTAGTATCCACAAAAGAAATTAAAGTTTTCAATGAAGATGCGGATAAAAAAGTTGCATTGATTGATTGCGGTGTTAAAAAGAATATTATTAATTCATTTTTAGAAAGGGATATTGGTGTTATTTTATTCCCTTATGATACTGATTATAAAACTGTTTTAGATTATTCTCCTAGTGGTTTAATGATTACTTCTGGACCAGGAAATCCTGATAGAGTATCTGAAACTATTGAAACCATGAAAAAATTATCAAATAGATTACCAATTTTTGGTATCTGTATGGGCCAACAATTAATTGCTAAATCTTTTGGAGCAAAATCATATAAAATGAAATTTGGGCACAGGGGAGAAAACCAACCTGTTAAAGATCTAAATACTGGAAAAGTATTCATTACTTCACAAAACCATGGATTTACCATTGATAAAGAATCATTAAAAGAAACTGATTTAGTTTTAACCCAAATTAACTTAAATGATGGAACTCCAGAAGGTATTTCACATAAGGAATTACCATTACATTGTATACAGTACCATCCAGAAGCAGGACCAGGTCCAAACGATACAAGAAACATTTTCGACGAATTTAATCAGATGATGGAAGATTACTAAAAAAATTTATTGAGGATTATAATATGCCAGTTGATAAAGATATTAAAAAAGTATTAATTATTGGTTCTGGACCTATTCAAATTGGACAAGCAGCTGAATTTGATTATTCAGGATCACAAGCATGTAAATCATTAAGAGAAGAGGGAATAGAAACAGTTCTTGTTAACAGTAATCCAGCTACAATTCAAACAGACATTGACATGGCAGATACTGTTTACACAGAACCATTAACTCCAGAAGTTGTTGCTAAAATTATCAAGGATGAAAACGTAGATTCCATATTACCTACTATGGGTGGACAAACTGGATTAAATATTGCAACAGGTCTCGGAGATTTAGGATTACTTGATGGAATTAAAGTTTTAGGGTCTGATGTTCAAACAATCAAAGATGTAGAAGACCGTGATTTATTCGCAAATCTTATGGATGAAATTGGTGAAGAGATTCCTAAATGTCATGCAGTTGAAAGCGTAGAAGCAGCACTTGAAGCAGTAGAGGATATTGGTTATCCTGTTATTGTAAGACCAGCATTTACCTTGGGAGGTACTGGTGGTGGAATTGCTCACAATGAAGAAGAATTGATTGAAATTGCAACTCATGGATTGGATATGAGTTTCATTAATCAAGTTCTCATCGATGAATCTGTTCTTGGATGGAAAGAAATAGAATTTGAAGTAATGAGGGATAAAGAAGACACTTGTATCATTGTATGTACCATGGAAAATATAGATCCTATGGGTATCCACACAGGAGACAGTGTTGTTGTTGCCCCTATTCAAAACTTATGTGATGAAACTATCCAAAAAATGAGAGATGCATCTATTAAAATCATCAGAGCATTAGGAATTAGAGGTGGATGTAACATTCAATTTGCACTTAATCCTGAAACTGATGAATATAAAGTTATTGAAGTTAATCCTCGTGTATCTAGAAGTAGTGCTCTTGCATCTAAAGCAACAGGTTATCCAATCGCTAAAATTTCATCTAAAATCGCTTTAGGATTAACATTGGATGAAATCAAAAATGATATTACTAAAGAAACACCAGCTTCTTTTGAACCTACTATTGATTATGTTGTTATTAAAATCCCAAGATGGCCATTTGACAAATTTAAAGGTGTAAGTAACGAAGTTGGAGTTCAAATGAAAGCAACTGGTGAAGTAATGGCTATTGGAAGAACTTTCGAAGAAGCATTCCAAAAAGCACTTAGATCACTTGATATGGGATTCGATGGGTTTGAATACATCGATTACACTGAAGAAGATTTAGCTCATCCTACTGATAAAATATATTTCCAAATCTATTCAGCTATTAAAGATGGAATGGATATTGATAAAATTAGAGAACTCACCAGTATCGATAATTTCTTCTTATACAAAATCAGAAACATTGTTAACTTTGAAAATAGTGTAACTGCTGAAAAATTAAAAGATGAAGAGTTCTTAAGAAAAGCTAAACAAATTGGTTGTTCTAATAAAAGATTAGCAGATTTATCTGGTCAAACAGAAGAATATGTTAAAAATTTACTTTCAAGATACAATATTAAACCATCATATAAAATGGTAGATACTTGTGCAGCTGAATTTGAAGCAAAAACTCCATATTACTACAGTAGTTATGATAAAGGAAATGAACTTGTCTCCACTAACAAGAAAAAAGTTGTGATTCTTGGAGCTGGACCAATTAGAATAGGTCAAGGTATTGAATTTGATTACTGTTGTGTACATTCTTCACTAGCTTTAAAAGAAAAAGGAATTGAAACAATTTTAATCAACAACAACCCAGAAACAGTAAGTACTGATTATGATATTTCTGATAAGTTATTCTTCGAACCACTTACATTTGAGGATGTAATGGGAGTTATTGAACAAGAAAAACCGGATGGAGTAATTGTTCAATTTGGTGGTCAAACATCTATTAACTTGTCAGTTCCACTTGCAAATGCAGGTGTTAAAATATTAGGTACTCCTTATGAGAGTATTGATAGGGTTGAAGACAGAGAATTATTTGCTGAGCTTTTAGAAAAATTACACATTCATCAAGCACCATATGGAACAGCAAATTCATTTGAAGAAGCAAAAGAAATTGCAGAAAAAATTACTTTCCCAGTTCTTGTTCGTCCATCATATGTAATTGGTGGAAGAGCTATGGAGATTGTCTATGATAACAATCAACTTGAAGAATATATGGAAGAAGCTGTAAAAGTCTCTCCAGAACACCCAATTTTAGTTGATAAATTCTTAGAAGATGCTATTGAACTTGATGTGGACATCTTATGTGATGGTGAAGATGTATTTATTGCAGGAATCATGGAACATATTGAAGAAGCAGGTGTTCACTCTGGAGATTCAGCATGTGTAATACCTCCTCAAACCATTCCTGAGTATATATTAGATACTATTCGTGAGAATTCAACTAAATTAGCTCTTGAATTGAATGTTAAAGGTTTAATGAATATCCAATATGCAGTAAAACTTGATGAGGAAATGGTTTATATTATTGAAGCTAACCCTCGTGCAAGTAGGACTGTTCCATTTGTAAGTAAAGCAATCGGTGTACCATTAGCAAAAGTAGCAACATGGATTATGCAAGGAGCTAAATTAAAAGACTTTAATTTGACTAAAGAAATTAAATTGGATCATGTTGCAGTAAAAGAATCTGTATTCCCATTCTTAAAACTTCCGGAATCTGATACTGTTCTTGGACCTGAAATGAAATCTACAGGTGAAAGTATTGGTATTGATGAAACTTATGGAATGGCATTCTATAAATCACAGCTTTCAGCAGGTATGGAATTACCTAAAGAAGGTAAAATATTTATAAGTGTTAAAGAAGTAGATAAGAAAAAAATTAGACCTATCGCTGAGACTGCAGCTAATTTAGGTTTTGATTTAATTGCAACTGATGGAACTGCTGATGCTACAGGTATTGATTCTATTGAAAAAATCTTAAAAGTATCTCAAGGTTCTCCGAATATTAGGGATGCTATCTTAAACAAAGAAATTGATTTGATTATTAACACTTCTGAAGGTAAACAATCTGCAAAAGATGGTTATATCATTAGACGTCTTGCTATTGAGCTTGGTATTCCATATGTTACTACATTAGCAGGAGCAAGAGCAGTTTTAAATGCAATCAAAGCTGTTCAAAATAATGAAATCAATGTAAAATCTCTAAATAAATATGTTGATGGAGAATAATTTTTCTCTATCCTTTTTTTAATTATTAAACAAATAGTCCTTGATATTGATACCACATGAAGGACATTCTATTTCATCTATTTTCAATCTATTTTTACATTTAGGACAGAAGTTTAATTGCACTTCATATTCAACTGTTGGATCAATAATAGTATTAACTTCAATTTTTACGGTAATGTTTGTTTTTAAAATAGTTTCATCCCAATCATTGGCCATTAATTGTTTTTTGTAGTAAAAAGCTTCTGTCATTGTATCATATTGGCCGATTGTTTTGTCACCTTTTTTAATGTAAAATTTTTTAAGTTTATGGTTGAAGAGAATTTCTCCTTCTCTTTCTTTTTTATTGACTTTAGTTCCTTTAATTCTTCCTTTTGGTCTTCTTTTTGGAAATGGTGGTAGAATCATATTTTCATACTTGTTTTCAAGGTCACACTCAACAAGCAAATCATAGTCAAAATTACAAAAAAATAGTGCATCTCTTTCGTATAATGCATCAGATAATTTTTTAAACTCGCCATAGTCCTTATTATTGTATTTAATTCGATATACATTACCTGTCTTTATGATATTTCTATAAAAGTATCTTATTTCTTGTGAGTTAATAGTATCACCTGATGCTTTAAAAAACATGTAAACATTTAATTAAATACAACTTCAAAGTGTCATCTGATTATATGTTAATTTTGTTTTTCCGGTTTAATAAAGATAATTATATTAATAAAAAAAGTTAGATTTTCTTTTAATGTTTACTATAGCAAATGGAATCATATTAAAAGGTAGTGATTTAATTCCAACTCGTGAAAATATTGTTGTTGATGATGGAAAAATCCTTGAAATTGGAAAAGAATCATTAGAAGGTAAAATTATTGATGTTGATGGTGCAGTAGTTTGTCCTTCTTTTATAAATGGTCATATGCACATCGGTGATTCTATTATTAAAGATGAAGGTTATGGATTATCCTTAAGTGAGATGGTTAAGCCACCTAATGGTGTTAAACATGTTGCATTAGCTAATGCTAGTGATGATGAATTAATAGAAGCAATGAAATCATCAATGTGGGACATGGTTTATAGTGGAACAACTTATTTCATTGACTATCGTGAAGGTGGATTGAAAGGGGTTAAGCTTTTAAGAAAGGCATCTAAGGGAATTCCGATAAAGCCAATTATCTTAGGTCGTGATGATAGTTTTTATGGTGATGATCCAGATTTAAGTAAGGTAAAAGTAGCTATTCGTAAACTTCTTAAATTTAGTGATGGTATTGCTCCAAGTGGATTTGGGGAAATTACAATGGATGTTGCAGAAATTATTTCAAAGGAATGTGAGAAAGCTGGAAAGATTTCATCCATTCATGTTGCCGAATCGGAGTCTAATCAAATAGATTCTTTGAATAATTATGGATTAAGTGAAATTGAAAAAGGTGTTATTAATGAATTTTCACAATTGGTTCATCTTACTAATCCCAAAAATGATGATTTAACTTCAGTTTTCAATTCAAATCAAAATGTTGTTGTTTGCCCAAGAGCTAATGCAACATTAAACGTTGGTGTGGTTCCCTTGCCTAAAATGCTTGAATTAGGTATAAGACCAATAATTGGAACAGATAATGTGATGCTTAATTCACCAAATATGCTTCGTGAATTAGAATTTACTTTAAAGATCATGTCTGTTTATTATAAGAAGTATATTGATTCATGTGAACTTTTAAAAATGGCAACAACAAATATTTGTGGATTTAATATTAATAATTTAATTCAAAAATCAATAATTATGGAAGGTAATTTTGCTGAATTCAATGTTTTCAATTCTTTTTCTAAAAATCCGTATATGAATATAATAAATCGATGTGAAACGAAAAATATATTATATAGAATTAATAAAAAAATATTTATATAATAAATGAATATGAATCTATTTATTATGGGGGTGTTAATAATGTATAAAAAAATATTAGTCCCAACTGATGGGTCAGAATTTGCAAAAAAAGCTCAAAAACATGCTCTATTTTTAGCAGAGGTGTCTGGAGCTGAAATTTTTGCTATAAGTGTTACTGAAAATAATTTTGTTAACGGACTTCCATTAGATGATGAAGTATACCAGTTAAATCAAATTTTAAAAGAAAGATCTGAAGAAAATCTTGAAGAATTTGATAAATTAAATGAAAATAATTTGAAAGTTACTCATGTAGTTAGAGAAGGGTCACCTGCTAAAGTTATTCTTGAGGTGGCAAAAGAAGAGGATATAGATTTAATAGTAATGGGTAGTTCTGGTAAATCTGGATTTGATAGATTTATTATGGGTAGTGTAGCAGATAAAGTTGTTAATTCAGCTAAATGTGCAGTACTTGTAGTTCATTAAATTTGATTTACCTTTTTATTACATTCTTAATAGGTGTTTTTATGTTAGTTAAGAGAACAATGTCTAAAAATGTAGTTAGTGTTTCTGTTCCAGGTAACAGGGACAAAGTTTTAGACTTGATGAGAAAAGAAAAAAAAGCAGTATTGCCAGTAGTCAAAGGAGACACTGATATTTTAGTAGGAATAGTTACTCGTTCTGATTTAATTAATAATCCTGATGAAGAACAAATTGCAATGTTAATGAGTAGAGAGTTAATTACTGTAAATCCTAATGATGAGGTAATTGTTGCTGCTCGTAAAATGATTGATAATAATGTTAGGAGAGTTCCTGTAGTTGATGATGATGGAAAATTAGTTGGAATTATCACCTCTTTTGATTTAGTATCTAATGCTTTAACTAAAACTGAAATTACTGATGCTGTTGAAAAGTATATGATTACATCAGTTCCAACAACTTGGGAGAAAACTCCATTAAATATCGCATTTGAAACTATGAATCAATTTGGTTTAAAATCTGTTTTAGCACTTGATGATGATGCTAAGTTATCTGGAATTTTAACTGAAACAGATTTCATTTCTGAAATTGAAATTATCTCTGAAAGAAGTGAACATAGTTCTACTGTAGGTACTGAAGGAGATAAATGGTCTTGGGATAGTACTTCTGTATTATATATTGAGAAAAATCATTTAAAATTCACTGACAAGGCTGTTTGTGATGTTGCTGTAGGTAATGTTGAAGTAGCTAATTCTAAAACTAAAGTTTCAGATTGTGCTAAAAAGATGAAAACCTTAAATATTGAACAAATTCCAGTTATTGGTGTTGAAGGTAATTTAGTAGGCCTTGTAAGGGCTAGTGATTTAATCAGAGCATTAGTTCCTCAAGAATAGTGGTATAATGGCTGTTAATCCAGTATTGGTAGTTAAAGTAGTTGATAATACTAGTGTTGGTGTTCGTGCAAGATTATATGATGATTTTTCCGAACATAACATTCTTTTAAATTCTGTTCTTACTTATTGGTGGGCTAATAATATGCCCCCAGCTGTTAAATTTTTAGAGCTTTTTGATTCTGTTATCAAAAGAACTATCAATGAGATTATGCCTCATAAAACATTGAACTTGAAATATGGGGTCAAAGCAGATAATATTCTAGAGAATGCTTCTCAAATAGAAATAAATTTGATTTCTATATCTGCCGATGGAATAGGGTTTAAAATTGATGGTGATTCTGTTTTTCTAAAAGATTTAAGAAAAGTAGAAGATGATTTTGAACCTAAAGAATTTTCAACAACTTTTGATCAATGTATTGAAACTCCAGATATTGTTTTGAAAAAATATAGGGAAATGAAAGGAGATTAAATATTTCTTCTTAATTTAGTTAGAGTTTGCATAAATCTGTTTAATGCATCTTCATAATTTTTAAAATTATTTCCTTTTATTAGTCCTGTATTAAAAATATCAATATTTTCAATTTCTATTTTTTCTTTTGTTTTAGAAATGATTTCATTTTCTAATTGTTTTTCTGTATTTTCCATGTCAATTGTAAATGGGAGATTATATGAAAATGAACCCTTTGAGTAGTTAAGAATAATTTCATTATTATTTTTGATTTCAGATAAATTTAATGATACTTTTTCATAACCTTGTCTTTTTAATTCAGCATCAATGTGTTTAAATTTATTCTTATTAATAATTTCATTAATTTTGTCAACTTCACATATACTAAGATTTTCAAAATCTCTAACTTTAACAATTTTACATTTTGTATTTGATAAAATATAATCTTCACAATAATCAATCCTATCAATTTTTTCTTTGGTTATAGGAGTGTTTGTTTTAATTCTAGTTGCAAGACAAGTAGTGGATTTTGAATAAGGAATATTATTTGCGTTTAAATATTCATGAATTTCTTTTGAAGTCAATCTTGCTTCGATTAATGGTGTTTCAAATTTATTAGAATATGTAATTAAAATTCCTGGTCGATCATCAACTAAATCGCTGATGTTATTGCCATCACAGATATAATCAAAGCCATTTTCATTTGCAACTTTTTTAATTTCATTATACATTAAGTTACGACAAGTATGGCATCGTTTGGTGGTGTTTTTTAAAAAATCAGGGTCACTATAAAAATCAAGGTCAATAATTTCATGCTTAATGCCAAGATGGGAGGTAACCTTTTTAGTATGTTCGATAAAACCAGTTGGCATCAAATGATTATTAATTGTCACGGCCAGTGTATCTTTTGCAAACAGGGATGCTAAATAAATAATTAATGTAGAATCGCTTCCTCCTGAAAAACCAATAGCAACATTCTTATCTTTTAAAATATTCTTAACAGTGTTGATTTTATCTTCTAATTTCATCCAATCACAGATTTAATGTGGTTTAATAATGTTTTAGCATCTTCTTTTTTGATGTCTTTTGAGTTTTGAATAAAATTAATTAGTTTTCCTTTTTTATTTTCATCTAAGCTAGACTGGGATAAAGTTTGAGCATAATTTCTTCGAGGATAATAAGTTTCTTTAGTAATTTTTACTAATTCCTCTTTTTCTTTTTGTGTTATGATGTTTTCTTTTACTGCATTAGTAAAAACATAATCCATACTAATTAATGGAATTGAAAGTGGTTCTAGAGTATCTGAATCAAGCATTACTGCAACATCATCATCTGATGTAATGTTTCCACTCGCATATTCGTTATAACAATATCCAATACCTTCCATTCCTAGTACATCAAGTTCTGATGCTCTAAGAGCCCCCATACTTGAAGAACCATAAACTTTAACTCCTTTTTTTATTACATTAATGATTTCTCTATGTCCTACTGCAGAACTTTGGTGGAATACTCCATCAATTATAGCTATTATATCAGGGTTTTCTTTCATATCCTGGTTCAAATCCCCTCTTTTTATGGGTTTTTTATAGATTACTTCAATATCGTCATGTGAATCTAAAATTTGCATTGCTTCATCAAAAGGAATGGAGAGTCCAGTATAAATTATGATTTTTACCATATTATCATACTCTTAAAAATCTGTATCCTGCACGGGACGGATCAAGGGAATATACTTCCATTTCTGGAATTATCACTCTTACAACACTGACATCAAGTTCAGGTCTTGTTAAGTCAGTGTATAAAATTTGTTTAATATCATTAGCTACCAATTCATCTTTTACAATATCTAAATCTTCACTAATGGATGTTGTGGATTTATTTTCAATATCTTGGAGATTAATTTGTTCGTTTTCTTCTCTAAAATAGTACTTATTAATCCTTTTCATTCTTTCATAGCCTGCTTCACGTGCAAAATCCGCTCTTACGGTATCTTCACGAGCACCATTAATCTGGGTTGCCCTGCTTTGTGCAACTTCTGTTAGGGCTCTCAAAATTGCAATTTCTGGATCTAAGTGTGTTCCCATACCTAATGTTAATAATCCTGCATCTTTTGTAATAGTATCATCTGCTGAGGCAGCTATTGTTGGAATTTTAATGTCTGCTGTAAAATCCATTAGCTTAATCTTAATTCCATTAGATTCAAATTTTTCAAGTATTTTATTGATAAGTTCACTTTTAATGCTATCTAAATTAATTTGTGAATAATTTTTATGTGTTAATTCGAAAATACTCCATGCATCACGTTCAATAACTTCAAATATTCCATGTAAAATCGCTTCATCTAAAATATTTCCTGAAGCAAGGCCGTTAGTATTTGATTTAAATAAGCTGTTTAGATTATTTTCCTGATTATATGGATGGAAAACTGCATTTGAAGGAACATAATATTTGTTTCCAGTTACTAAATCATTAGCTAAACTCCATTCTAGGGGTATTGAACTAATATCTTCTTTTTCATATTTTTGAGGTAAATTTAAAAGTTTAGGGTCAATATATGCTTCTTTTTGACTTATTTCATTGAGTGTTGCTATAATTGTTTCATCGTTTTCCTGTTTTTCTGCGGAATATCTTTCAAAACCTTCCATCATTGCTGAGGCTTTTGCATGATCTTTTGAAATTCCTTTTCCACCGTAAATACTAATTGCACCATCTTCTGCAGTAGGTCTAATAGCTGTAAAGACAGGCATTCCGATTCTATCTAGGTCAGTAATGTCTGCAATACGTGTAATTCCTGCAGTTATTAACTTGTCTTCGTTATTTTCAATTGTTTTTTTCGGAGCAATAATTCTGTGTGTTCCTTCGAAGTATGTGAGTCTATTGGTCATACTAATATCCTAAAATAATTCTTACAATATTTTCAACACCTATTGTCATGGACATTAATGTCATTATACCTGCAATTGCAATTGTAACTATCCAAATTCCAAAATTCCAGGTTAATACTTTTGATCCATCCAAGTTTCCAATTGGTAGTAAGTTAAATGCTGCTAGGAAACTGTTGATTGAATATCCAATAGAACAGACAATAAATATCAATAATGAAGTTTCAGAGTAAAATGCAGATGGGTATATTGCTACAGATATTGCTAAAAATATCACTGCTAAGAGGATATTGACAATAGGTCCTGCAATTGATATTTTACCGTTAACTTCGTCAGTCATGTAATTTGCGTAAGTGTAAACTGCACCTGGAGCTGCAAATACGAATCCAAAAAATGATGTGATGAGTGCAAATATCAATCCTTGTGGCCATAACTTAAATTCTGCCCAATATCCATATTTCATTGAGACAAGTTTATGTCCGAGTTCGTGTAGGATAAAACCTGCTCCAACGCCAACCATAACAATTGGTAGTATGTTAAGTATTGCATTGGTGTCTCTACCACCATTCACTATTGCAAAACTGAGAGAAATAAAGACAAATGCAATAAACAAATCTCTTATTTCGCTAGCTGTAAATTTAAACATAATCTTAAAATATCTAATTTAAGTTTAATAAAATTATCCATTTTTAAATTAATTTCCGTGCTTTTTTTATAATACATTTTCTAAATGATTAAACATGGAGCAACATATAGACAATATTTTAAGAGACTTAGAAAAAGATGATATTCAAGGTTATTTGCTCACACAATTTACAAATGTTGAGTATATTTCAGGATATAAACCAACTAGTTTTGCTTTTTGCATTATTAAAGAAAATCCTGTTATTTATGCTTCAGGTATGGATATGGAATTAGCAAATCGTGATTCAACAATTGAAGTTAAGAAATATGAATCTTATGAGATTATGATACAGGAATTAAAAAAAGAAGACATTAAAAACCTTGCAATTGAACCAACATTGCCTTACAGCACTTATGTTAAATTTAGGGATGATTTTGAGATATCTTCACGAACATACATTGATAAGCAGCGTATGATTAAAAGTGATTTAGAAATTGAAAAAATCGCAAAGGCAACAGAGATTGCTCAAAAATCCTTTTTGCAACTGGATATTTTAAACAATAAAAGTACTGAAAAGGAAGTAGCTTTTGATCTTGCAAGGTACATGATTGAAAATGGGGCTTCAGGAGAGTCTTTTGATACAATTGTGACAAGTGGTTCTAATTCTAGTCTTCCACATGCAATTCCTGAGGGTAAAATATTGGAACAACCAATTTTAATTGATTGGGGAGCTGTTTATAATGGGTATTGTTCGGATAATACTCGTACAATGGTTTACTCAGAAACTCAACAGGAAATTTGGGATATTGTAGCTGAAGCTCATGATAAAGCAATAAAAATGATTAAACCAGGTATTAAATGTTGTGAAGTTGATAAAGTAGCTCGTGATATTATTGCTGAATATGGTTATGAAAGCAATTTTATTCATTCTACTGGACATAGTCTTGGTTTGGATATTCATGAAACTCCGGGATTTTCTACTCGTGATGATACAATAATTGAAGAGGGAATGGTCATAACAGTTGAGCCAGGAATATATCTAGAAGGGCAATTCGGGGTTCGTCTAGAGGATACTGTTTCAATTTCAAAAAGAGCTAATGTAATTGGTGATTTGCCATTGAGAATTGATTAATTCTAGGTGCATTCACTAAATTTTACTTTTTTTATATTAAGTGTGTTATAAATAATTATTTATCATCTACTCTTTTTTTTTTAAAATTGTAAAATTGATTTTAAAAACAACCAATATTTTATATTGTCTTAGAGTCAAGTAATGTTCATGAAATTTAAAATAATTAATGATTTGACAATATTTTTAGACAATAATGTTCCTGAAAGATATTTATCCCAATTTCAGGAATTTTTATTAAGTGGATCTATTTTTACGGATGCTTCAACAATATTAGCAGTTTTGATTATGTTTATGATAATCTCGGAAATTGTGTTATTGGTGATATTGACATTTTTTAGTTTACCAGTTTCGATATTAATTTTACCGTTTTTCATTATTCCTGTCTTTTTTTCGTATGTTGTTGTTTGTCAAGAGAAAAGGGCACAAAAAATTGAGAGTTCATCTCCTGATTTTTTAAGACAGCTTTCTAACATGTTACAGGTTGGATTAAGTTTTGAAAATTCAATGGAAGATATGTCACAGTATAGTGAAGGGCCATTATATGATGAAGTGAGAAGGTCAATTGTTGAAATTAGGATGGGTCGCAATTTTGATGAAGCTTGGAGAGCAATGAGCAAACGTTTAAAATCAAAAGAATTAGAGAGAATATTCGGAATCATTCTTGATGGGAGGAAAGGAGGATCTAGTATCTCTGCTGTATTGTTTGATGTTTCTAATGATTTAAGGGATTTAATGGCTCTTAAACGTGAGAGAAAGTCTTCAGTTATGATGTCAGTCATGTTTTTGTTAATTTCAGCTATTGTAGCAACACCATTTGCAATGGGTATGGTTAGTATTTATTCTGGTTTCATGCAAAGCTATGGGATGGAATCTGAAATTATCTTATCAGCTCCTATTGCAGGTGAGATATATTTGATAATTCACTCCATTTTGGTAGGTTTTATTATTAGCATTATAATGTATGGTGAGGTTAAAAAGGGAATCAAATTTGCCGTACCTCTTGTAGGAGTATCTTTTGGAATATTTTATTTAATGTCTACATTTGGGGCAACATTATTAGTTGGGGGATTTTAATGGATAATCGTGCTCAAACATCTGCAGAATTTATTTTATTATTCGGAGGAATATTTGTTGTAGTTTTATTAGTTATTTATATGTATAATAATTATTTGAATGATTTAGGAGGTCAAGTCCAATCAAAAGAAGTCACAGAATTTAATAATCAATTAAAAACACTTAATAAATATTTTAGATAGTGGGATAAATTTATTTAATTTAAACAGGAATATATTATAAATATTATGAAAAGGATTTTTAAATTTATAGAAAAATATTATTGCATTATCATTTTACTTTTTGTTTTCATTGCTTTAAGTTATCCAAGCTCATTTAATTGGGTTGTGAGTGATTATGCTGATATCAATATTTTAAATTTACTTTTAAGTATTGTTCTTTTCACTATGGGAACTACTCTTAAAGTAGATAACTTTATACGCATATTTAAAAATCCTAAAGAAATAACTATCGGAATTTTAGCACAGTATTTTATAATGCCTATTTTAGCATTTATTCTTGCAAGTATATTCTCATTAGATGCAGCATTGACTGTGGGTGTTATTTTGGTTGGTACTGTTCCTGGAGGTACTGCATCTGATGTAATGACATTTCTTGCAAAGGGAGATGTGGCATTATCAGTATCTTTAACTGCGGTTTCCACTTTACTTTCACCAATTTTAACTCCAATATTGACTTTAATTTTGGTTGGAAATCAAATTTCTTTTAGTCCGATTGATATGTTTTTATCAATTGTCCAAATAGTAATTATCCCAATATTGCTAGGTTTAATGCTTAATTATAAGTTCCCTGAATTTTGCATGAGATTAAGGGAGTATCTACCAGCTATTTCTGCAATTGTTATTTGTGTGATTGTTGCAGGAGTAATGGGTGCAAATAAACAAGCTATTTTAACTTCATCTATCGTGATAATGGTAGTTATAATTATTCAATATTTCTTAGCAATGGCTTTAGGATTTATTATTGGTTATTTGTCTGGTATGGATCGTAAAAGTATTATTACTATAGCTATTGAACTTTCTTTTCAAAATTCAGGTTTGTCAACTGGACTTGCTAAAACCCACTTTCCAAATTTAACTGCTGCAACAGTTCCTGGAGCATTATATTCTATATGGCAAAACTTCGCTGGTTCAATCATGGCTTATGTATTGAATAGACATTTCGATGATTCTGATTAGATTTGATATTCTAAAGTATTTTTAAGAAAGATTACTTTTTAAGAGGGCAGTAGTAAGTTTATTTTTAATTTCTAAGCAGTTTTACATTTTTTCTAGAATAAATTTTTTTTCTAATAATAACTGTTTTTTCTATTATTTTCGTTAATTGTATTTGGTTGGGTTTTATTTTCAAATTTTATTTGATTCTTTGCATAGAACTTGAATTTGAAGTCATCTTTATCATTTATTGTAAAAAATGTAGTGGATAGTAACTCAGGATTTTTACCGGATTTTTACATTTGAAGATGTTATTCAATTATTTTTGTAGTATAATGGATATTAGTTTAAAATATACTAAATAAAAACATGCTTGCAGTATATTTTGAATATGTCATTTTTATTTTAACGGGATTGAATTTTTGGCATAATCCAAACTCCAAAAATTGAAATAAAACAACAGGCTATAATGGCTGGGGGATAAATAAAGTATCCAATAATCATTCCAATTAAAACTAGGACTATAGTTACATATAATGAGTAATGTTTGTCTAATACAACATTTAGTGTAATATTTGCAGGATCTGTTTCTTTTAAGAGTTTACTATTTATAGCTAACATAATTGCAATTGTAAGGAAGTACAATCCATACATGAATTGTGGGAAGAATAAGAAGAAATGCTCACCGGCAAATAATGTAATGTATGGAAGGAATGAAAACACAAATAAGGTTATTCCCATGCTCCAAACTACTTTTGAATCTATTTTATTGACTATACTGAATAAGTTGTTGTTGTAGTTCCAAAAATTAAAGCAAACAATGAAACTCATAGCATAAAACAAAAAGTCATATCTTAATTCATAAAGTGCACCCCAGGTTCCAGTACTTGCGAGTGGTATTTCTAAAACAAGAATTGTAATAATGATGGCTAAAATAGCATCAATTAATGCTTCAAATCTATCAGTTTCCATTATAATTCCACCTTTATTAATCGTTCAATGATAATCCATAAAATAACTGTTATCAAACAACAGAAATAAATTCCCGGAGTATATATTGTGTAAGTCAATATGAATCCAATAATTAAAAAGATTACCGGAAAATGTTCATATTTTGATCTAAGATTCAATTCACGCAATTTCGGGTTATTAGGATTGGATTTATAAATATTTCTTGTAGCCAATGAAATTAAGATATGTGTGATTATGAATATTAATCCAAACATTGTCTCAGCAGGTATTGAATAAATGTTAGATGCAATCCATTTTGTAAAGTAGGGTAATAATGTAATAACAAAAGTCATAGTCCCATAAATCCAAAGTGTAGTATTGTCAATTATATCTATTTCATGTAATAACTTATGATTATAATGCCAAATGTTGAATAATGTTAAGAAACTAATCAGATAAGCAATATAATTAGTATGTAATGAAAATATTGCTTCTGGAGTAGGTGATGATGGTTGTGGAATTTTTAAAACTAAAATTGTTAGAATAATTGCTAAAATTGCATCAAAAAATGTTTCAAATCTGGTAGTGTCCATAGGAGAATATTTAATATTTCTTATATAAAATATTAATCAAGGTGATATGATGGATATGTTAATTGGTGGTAAACACATTTCAAGTGACGATGTAGAAGATGTAATCAATCCATATAATGGTGAGGTAATTGATACTATTCCAATAGCTCATAGGCAAACTGCAGAACTGGCAATTGTTGAAGCAAACAATGCTAAAAAGGAATTATGTGAAATGTCAGCATTTAAAATTTCAAATAAATTATTTAATGTTGTTGATAAATTAAAAGAAAAACGTGATGAGTTTGCAAAATCATTAACTTTAGAGGTTGGAAAACCAATTAATGAATCTTTAGTTGAAGTTGATAGATCTATTGAAACATTAAAACTAGCGGCTGAAGAGGCGAAAAGAATTTATGGTGAAAGTGTACCTCTTGATGCAGGTCTTAACGGTAAAGGATTTTTTGCTTTCACACAACGCTTACCGTTAGGTGTTGTTGCAGCAATTACTCCTTTTAATTATCCGCTTAATCTAACAATCCATAAAATAGCACCAGCTATTGCTTGTAAAAACACAACAATAATAAAGCCACCGACTGAAGCTCCATTAACCGTAATGAAATTTGCTGAATTATTAAATGAGGAATTTCCAGATGGTGTTGTAAATACAGTAACAGGATATGGTTCTGAGGTTGGAGATTACTTAGTTACCTCCCCTGATGTTGATAAAATTTCATTCACTGGAAGTGTGACAACGGGATTAATGATTTCTCAAAAAGCAGGAATGAAAAAAGTTACTTTGGAACTCGGTGGAAATGATCCTATGATTGTTTTAAATGATGCAGATATTGATAAAGCTGTAAAAGGTGTTATTAATGGAGCATTTTTAAATGCTGGTCAAGTTTGTATGGGTGTAAAAAGAATAATAATCGAGGATAGTATTGCTTGTGAATTTTGTGAAAAATTAGTTAGTGAAACTGAAAAATTAATAATGGGAAATCCACTAGATTCTAAAACAACACTAGGAACTTTGATATCCAAAAAAGCAGCAATACAAGTGGAAGAAGTAGTTAATAATGCTGTTAGTATGGGAGCAAATGTATTAACCGGAGGGACTAGGGATGGTTCATTTTACGAAGCTACTGTAATTGATAATGTTACACCTGACATGGATTTAGTTTTAAATGAAACATTTGGTCCAGTAGCACCTATTATTCGTGTTAAAAATTTAGATGAAGCTATTGAGGTTGCTAATGATACGGATTATGGTCTTCAAGCAGGTGTGTTTACTAGGGATTATGTATCTGCAATGAGATGTGTAAATGAAATAGAAGCTGGAACTGTTTTTGTTAATAAACAATCAACATTCAGAACAGATAACATGCCATTTGGTGGATTTAAAAATAGTGGTATTGGAAAAGAAGGCATTAAATATGCTGTTGAAGAAATGACAAAAATAAAATTAATTGGATTAAATTTAAGATAAAAAAATAAGTAATTAAACTTATTTTAAATAGTTTTCAACAAGGTTACGTGTTTCATTAAGGGATTCCATTGGAATTCCTTTTGGCATTTGACCAAGTTCTCCTTCAACATCTTTAAGGATATTTCCGTTCATTCCAAGAAACATTCCTTCACTTACAATATTGCTAAAGGATTGTGGTGGAAGTAATGATACACCAACTTTGTTATTATCTTTAACATTTAAATCGTTAGTAAGGACAGTAATTGCACGTTTACCAAGATTTACATTACAAATCAATAATTTTTCATTTTTATGATGTTTTGTAACACTCATTACTTCTCCAACTTTAATATCAACTCCAATAATCGGATCGTTAATTGGGCCAAGGGCAAGTCTGTCTTTTAGGCCAATGACGGTGTCTAAGAAAAATCTTACCTTTGCAATGTTTTCTTGGGTTTTTTCTCTGTCTTCTTTAGGGGCATTATTTAAGAATTTTTTATTCCATTCTTGCCCTCCTAAATATTCGATAATTTTCTCTCCTTTTTCTTTTAATGATGCAACATCTGGGGAGTTTATTAATTCATCTCCTTCCAAGTAAGAATAAATCAATGATTGGAAATCACTATTCATTTCTTTTCCAACGTCAATAGCTTGTTTTTTATTCCAACTTCCTCTAAAAGATGCTGTTGGAATGAGATTTAGATAATTCTCTCTTGCTTTACTTGCTACTAAAATTCTATAATCTTTTGTTGTATCCCACATTTCAAGTCTCCTTTTAATCTGAATTATACTTTAAATTTATAATTTAATAAATTTTTTTGTAAAATAGGTTTATTTAAGTAAATAAAAAACTATTTATATTAACAATAAAATAAACTTATACATATTTAATTCAAAATTATTGTGGTGTAAAAATGGTAGAAGTTTCAAAATTACGCAGTTTAGATATTTATACTAACACAGGACATTATGTTGGTCGTGTTGAAGATGTTATTCTCAATATTAGATTAGGAACTATTTCAAAATTACAAGTTAGAGCTATTGAACATGAGAGAAAACCTGCTGGAGTCCTCAATTCCTTTTTAGGAACTATTCGTGGAGAAATTCCAGAGGAAAATGGCATGAAATCTTTTCAAGATGATTTATTAACCGTTGATTTTGATAAAGTCCAAGCTATTGGAGATATTATGTTAATTAACCCAAGGGACATTAAAAAAGTAAATACTAATCCACAAGTTCCTGATGCTGTAGTTCCTAAACAAGCTGAAACTCAACCACAAGAAACACAAATTCAATTTGACAATGAAAGAGCATAAATGTCTTTCATCTATTTTTTTAATTTTTTTTAAATGGTGTTGTTCATGAAAGTTGGCATTATAGGCTGTGGGGCTATTGCTAATATTATTACTAACAGTATTGCTCCTGAAGATAATGGAATCGAAATTGCATACTTTTTTGATAAAGATATTGAAAGAGCAGAGAATTTAGCAAGTTTAGCTGGTGGTGTAGCAGTACTTGATTTCAATGATATGTTAAACAATGTGGATTTAGTTTTAGAATGTGCTTCACCTGATTCAGTTAAAGAATATGCACCGATTGTTCTTAAAAAAGGAGTTGACATGATTATCATGAGTATTGGTGCATTTATGGATTTAGATTTTCATAATACTGTTTCAAAAATTGCCAAAGAAAACAATGCTAAAGTACATTTGCCTTCCGGAGCAGTTGTTGGTTTAGATGGAATTAAAGCAGTAGCTAAATTCGGTCTTAAAGAAATTAGTCTTGTAACTCGCAAGTCCCCAAGATCACTTGGAAAAGATATTGATACTGAAGAAGTGTTATTTGAAGGGAAAGCTTCTGAAGCAGTTAAACAATTCCCATTAAACATTAATGTTGCAGCAACAATCAGTATGGCATGTAATAGGGACATTGATGTAAAAATCATTGTTGATCCTAAAGTGGATAGGAATGTTCATGAAATCACTGCTAAAGGAGACTTTGGTGAATTTAAAACAACTACTATGAACTTCCCTTGTGAAGCTAATCCTAAAACAAGTATGCTTGCAGCGCTTTCAGCAATTAGATTACTTAAAAGTTTCAATGAAACAATTAGTGTGGGTATGTAATGAAGGAATATGAAGTTTATTCTTCACTAAAAGTTCCAAAAAACTCTAAAATTATTGTTCGTTTGGATGGTAGGAATTTTCATCAATTAGCTCGTGATTTAGATTTAATTAAACCATATGATGATAATTTCTATAATATTTTCTCTTGTGTTTGCGAAGACTTATTTAAAGAGTTTTCACCTATTTTTGTTTATGCTTTCTCAGATGAAATAAGCATGCTTTTTGATAATGTTCCATTTAATGGTAGAATTGAAAAAATTGATTCTGTAATGGCTAGTTTTGCATCTAGTTCCTTTGCTATTAACTATAACACAAAATTTAAAAAACCTCCAGCTTTTGACTCACGTGTTATTCCAATTTCAGATGATGATATTTTAGAATATTTCAAATGGAGACAAGATGAATCCTGGAGAAATTGTGTCAATTCTCATGGTATATGTTACTTAAAGTCTAAGTATTCAAATAATGTATCAAATGATAAAATAAATGGGATGAATTTGAGTGATATACATGAATTATTGTTTAAAAATGGAATTAATTTAAACGATATTGATACTTATAAAAAAAGAGGAATAGCAGTATATAGGAAAAATAAAAAAGTAGTAGGGTTTAATAAAAAAGAGAATAAAGAACAAATATCTTATAGAAGTTATGTATTTACTGATTGGAACCTTGAAAAGTTTAGCAAAGATTTCTTTAGGAGAATAGGTGTTTTAAAATGAGTTTTATTTCAAAATTATTTGGAAATAATGATGAGGAGTTCCATGAAATTAGGGTTGATAAGGAAGTCTTAAACTCTGCAATCTATTATTCAAAGCAGGCTTATCCAAATGAATTTCTAGCATTTTTTGATGGTAAAATAAATAATAAAATATTATACATTACTGGTTTAATATTTGTTCCAGGTGAAACCTGCGAAACTGGAGCAGTAGTTCACACTGAAATGGTTCCGATTAATACCAAATACTTTGGATCAGTTCACTCACATCCAGGACCAAGTGCAAGTCCATCCGGTGATGATTTAATGACCTTTTCTAAAAATGGATATTTTCACATGATTGTATGCTTACCGTATTCCTATGAAACATTCAGAGCATATGATAGACATGGGAATCCTGTTGAATACACTGTTGGAGATTATAGTTATTTGATTGATGATGATTTAGATGAATTTTTTGATGAGGATGATGTATTAACTGATGACGATGAGTTTAATCCAGGATTTTTTGATGAAGAGGATGATAAATTTTTCAAAGAGCTTGATGAAGAGAAAGTTAATCATTATGATGAATTTGAAAAAGGAAATGATAACCTGCAAAAGAATATAATAAGAATAGAATTAAATGTTGATGGTAGTGTCAAAAAAATTTCAAGAGATTCTAAAGACTAATTTTTTAAAAAATAGCAGGTTTTTTATATTTATAGAAATTTTAATTATAAAAAATTAAAAAACAAGAATAAGTCTATAAAATTCTATAGACTCAAAAAAATAAAAAACAATTATGGTGAAAATTGTTTTTTATAATTCAATTCCAGTAGCTTCGTAGATATTTTCTAAAGCTTGGAGTTCACTAATTACTTCTTTTGGAACTTCTTTGTCTAAAGTTAGAACCATGATAGCTTTTCCACCTTGTTCATCCCTTCCAACTTGCATGATTCCAATGTTTATATCATGTTCCCCTAATTTGGTGCCAATTTTACCAATGCTTCCAGGAATATCTTCATATTTAGCAATGAACATGTGTCCTTTAGGAATAACGTCAACCCAATAATCATTTACTTTTAAAATTCTGGATTCGTGTAATTGAGTTCCTTCAGCAGTGAAAGTTTCATTTTCACTTTTAGCAATGACTTTGATTAAGGATTCGTAGCCTTTGGAGTTATTTTTCTTACCTTCAGTAATGGTAATTCCTCTGTCTTTAGCAACTAATGCAGCATTAACTGCATTTACTGGGGAGCTTAAGAATGGATTTACAACACCTTGAATAACAGTTCTGGATAATATTTCGAGGTTATCAATTTCAGAAAGTTCTCCGCTGTAAATAATTTCGATTTCTTTAACTTTTCCGTTAATTCCTTGAGATACGAAACTACCTAATTTTTCACATAATTCCATGTATGGAGCTAATTCATTGTAGGTATTTTTATCGATACGAGGAAGGTTTAATACATTTTTAGGAGTGTTTCCTTTTATTAAATCAATAATTTCATCAGCTACAATAATAGCTGCATCTCTTTGAGCTTCTTTAGTTGAAGCTGCAATGTGTGGAGTTAATACAATGTTGTCGAGTTCAAATAATTTTGAATCTTCAGCAGGTGGTTCTTCTTCGTATACATCAAGAGCTGCTCCACCGATTTTATTATTAACTAATGCATCGTATAAAGCTTCTTCATCAATGATTCCACCACGAGCACAATTTACGATAAATGCACCATCTTTCATTATTTCAAATTGTTCTTTGGAAATTGAGTGTTTGGTTTCAGGTGTAAGTGGCACGTGAATTGTAATGAAGTCTGCATTTTTGAGAACGGTTTCTAAATCAGTTAAGTTTACACCCATTTGTTTTGCAACTTCTTCTGGTAAATAGGGATCGTATGCCATTGCATCCATTCCAAATGCTTTACATCTGTTTACTACTTGAGATCCAATTCTTCCCATTCCTATTACACCGAGGGTTTTGTTTCTAAGTTCAACACCCATAAATTTTTTCTTCTCCCATTTTCCTTCTTTAACAGATTTATCTGCGATGGAGATTTTACGTGCCATACTTAAAATTAATCCCATAGTATGTTCAGCTACAGTAACTGAGGTTGATTCTGGGGAATTCACAACCATAATACCTTTTTCAGTTGCAGCATTAAGGTCTATGTTGTCTACTCCAACACCTGCTCTTGCGATAATTTGTAAATTGTCTGCTTTTTCGATAATATCAGCAGTTAATTTTGTCCGACTTCTTACTACAATTCCATTGTATTCATGAATGGTATTTGCTAATTCTTCAGGAGTAATACTGGTGTCAACGACAACATCAGCAACTTCTTTCAAATTTTCAATACCCTTTTCGTTAATAGCATCAGCGATAAGTACTTTCATTTTTTCACCATAATTTAATGAATATTCAGTATATAAATATATATTTTATATTATTTAAAAGGTTTCAATTTTTCAACAGATAATCTATTATTTTTTCAAAAATAAATCTTTTTTAATTAAAAAATTATATATGTATTTGCTGAGTAACATTATTAATGTGATATTATGGTAAAAATAGAAGATTTCCCAATGTCAAGTGCAAATTTCATTTCAGGTTATAAAATTGTTGAATCTAAAGGATTTGTGTATGGATTAACAGTACGTGCAAGAGGTCTCGGTGGAGATATAGGTGCTGGTATCAAAGGACTTCTTGGTGGAGAAGTTACACAATATGTTAAAATGATGGAAGAGTCAAGAGAAGAATCAATCAATAGATGCATTGAACATGCAAAAGAATTAGGAGCAAATGCTATTATTTCTGTTAGAATGAATTCAGATAGTGTTTCTCAAAACATGCAAGAAGTTTTAACATATGGGACTGCTGTTGTAATTGAAAAAGAATAGGATTTTCAATGTTTTTCGATGAATTAGATTATAAAGAAAAAATAATCCCAAAAACAATTCTTGGTTACTCACCATTTGTAGCCGAACCATTTTTGGGACATAGATCAATGTTATATCAAAGGGATTTATATGATAATCCTCAAGCTATTGCTGATGTTATTGTGGAATCATATAATCAGGGAGTTAGAGCTATTAATCTTTTCAATGATGCTCAATTGCTAAAAGCTTATGATATTGCATGTGATCAAGGTTGCGAGATGAAAGTAATAGCTACTATAGGTAAAAGTGATATTGATTATTTAAATCCAAATTATGAAATTGCAAAAGAAGCAGATTGGGAAGAAGATATCGAGTTATTCAGTGGTTATGATTGTCCATTAATGTTAGTTGATGAATTTATCGTTGATGCATATGATTGGAGATTGACTTCAAAGATTTTGGCAGCTATTAATGACACATATTCTCTTTCAGGATTAATAACTTCTTTTCCACTTAGAACAACAGAGTTAATTTCTGAGAATTTAGATATGGATTTATTTGATTTTTATATGGTTCCTTTTAATGCTATTTCTTATATGATGGATATAACTGCATTTAATGGAGTTCAAAGAGAGGAATTTAAACAGAAATTAACTAGCTTAAATAAAAAAGTAATTGCTTCTAGGATTTTAGCGTGTGGTGTTTTAAAACCTAAAGAAGCATTTGAATTCTATAAAAAAATAGATTATATTGATTTAATTTCAATTGGTGTGGCTAAGGTTGAAGAAGCTCGTGAAGATTTCAAGCTTCTAAAAGAATACTAGAATTTAACAATTTCGTATTCCTCAAAAGGAACGAGGCCTTCTTCTTCAAGTGATTTATTTAAATCAGCCAAACCGTTGATTAATTCTTTTATATTTTTATTAGATGGTTTTTTGCCTGTGATTTGTAAGTATTGTCTTGGTGAAATTTCACAGAGTTCACATTCAAAATTACAGCACCTTTCTTTTTCTTCACAACCATATCCTTCTTGTGTTTCATCAGTTCCAATTACAATATCGTCTAGTATTTTTGAAACCCTATCATCTGATGCAAACATAGCTATTTTTTGAGTTTTACCACAAATTCCAATAGCTGTTTGTCCTTTAAAGTTACATACCCATTTTATTGGATGATTTTCCATATCAGTAATTTGTAAATTTTCCATATAATCACGCTAATCTTCTTTTCTTTCTCTAATCATTTTTAATAAATCTTTTGGATTTTCAAATTCTTTTAATTCCCATGATTTGATAACAGGGATTGTACCGATAGATTCTTTAATTTTATCGTTATTTATATGAGAACAGGTTCTGATGTTGTAACCATCGATAAATCTTTTAGAGGAATTGCCATTCTTTTCAATGTTTTTTCAGTTCTATTTTTTTCAACATTTGCCATTAACGGTGAATGCTTATCTGAGGTTTTCATTTTTGCAACAGCATCAAATGGACTTTTATTAGTTGATAAAACACCATAGCCTAATTTTGATAAGTCATTAACATCATCACTATATTCAACATTGTCTTTTTGTGGTTGTTTTAACAAATCAATATCTAGAGTGACTTTTGTATTTAATATCTCTTCTAGAATCATCGCAGTTTCAGTATTTGCACGAACAATACCATTTTCATATTTGTACATTGTTGCTCGAGATACATGTGCAAGACTTGCTAAATCTTTAAGGGACATAGAATATTCTTCACGATATTGTTTTATAACATTCCCATCAATTTTAACAAAATAACCACCACGGTCTGCTAGAATTTCAGGATATTCATTGTATAAAATCATATTTTTAAAAGTATCAAATCCTATTGTTGGAATATCATATCTTTCATAGATTACTCCTTCTTCAAGAATACCATTTCTTGATTTTTCTCCAATAATTATTGGAGAAGCAAGGAATATATTTGCTAATTGTTTCATCTCATGAGCGTTCTGTTCGTTAATACTATCAATATTTAAGAATGTTTTTAAAAGCAAAATTAACAAGTTTTTTCTTGCTACAAGATCAAATGATCCCTGTTCATAGATATCTGAAGTTTTAAAACCCTGTGATTTTAATAATTTTTCAGTTTGTTGTAACAAGTTGCCCCTAGTTAACATATTCATTCCTCTGTTTAAACTATATATTGTTTTAACTCTAATATATTTGTATATTTAAGGTGATTATAATTAATATTTTACATATTGGAATAGATGATACGGACTCTCCTGATGGGATGTGTACTACATACTTAGCAAGTCAAATTATTAATAAATTTGAAGAAAATGGAATTGAACTGGTTGATTATCCACGTTTAATAAGGTTAAATCCTTTTGCTCGTTTTAAAACTCGTGGAAATGGTGGAGTTAGTTTAAGGATTCCAAATGATAATAATGTTGATTTAGCTAAAAAAATTGTGTTAGATGAAGTTGAAAAATTGTCCATGTTTGATTGTGATAATACAAATCCAGGGGTAATTTTCTATGATGGGGAAATTACAAAGGAAATGGAGGATTATGCATTTAAGGCAATTTATGAATTCATTACAATTGAAGAAGCTGAGGAGTTTGGTCGTTCTATTGGATGTGAAATTCATAAATTCAAAAAAGGAAGGGGAATTATTGGATCCATTGCAGCTATTAGTTTGCCTCTGGAAGATTATACTTTTGAATTATTGGCTTATCGTGCATCTGAGAATTATGGAACCAAAAGACAAATTGATTATGAATCTGTTTATGAAATGGATAATGAAACATTTCCAGATACTTTTGAAAATATTGACTATTCAGAGAACTATATTGCAATTGAACCTAAAACACCTTGTCCGGTATTGTATGGTATTAGATCAAATACTGTTGAATCACTTATGAAGGCAAAAAAGATAGTTAAGGTTTCAGAACATATTGTGGATTGGTGTATTTTCAAAACAAATCAACATACTGATATGCATATTCAAAAAGTCAATGATATTTCATCTATGAAACAATTTGGATGTTATGAATTCATTGGGGAAGTTAAAAACAAACCAACAATAATTGATGGGGGACATATGTTCTTTTATCTCTTCGATGAGACGGGTGAGATTGAATGTGGTGCTTATGAACCTACTAAAAATTTTAGAAAGGTAGTTTCTGATTTACGCCCTGGTGATGTTATAAAAGTTTATGGTGGAATTGGAAAACAGAATACATTTAATATTGAGAAGTTTCAAGTTATCAAATTAAATGATATTGAATATAGAAATCCAATTTGTGAATGTGGTAAAAGAATGACTTCTGCTGGTAAAAATAAGGGATTTAAATGTAAAAAATGTGGTAATAAAATCCAGTCAAATGAAAAAGTTCCTATTAGTGTAACTCGTTTTTTAAAAAATTCTCAATTTTATGAAACACCAGTTTCAGCAAGGAGACATCTTTCAAAACCACTTTGTAGGATGAATTATAACTAAATAAGAGATATGGTTTGTTGTAATCTTTATTAAAGGATTATACTATTTTTTACTAAGTTCACTTTTAGTGAAATAATTAAGTATTTTTCATTATTTTTATTCTATTTTTTAGAACTTTTAAAAAATATTTCCTATTAATTTATATATGATAATTTTAAGAGTATAATTTAGTTTGGAATTATACTTTTTTAGGGGTTGACGATAATATCAAAGGAAAATAGTGACACGGAAGATATTAAACATATTTATCGTGATAAAACTGATAGACGTATTTTAAAGAAGAATCCATGGAAGGATTATGGATTGCACATCAGTGTGTTATTTTTAGTTGTTATTGCTGAATTTATTGGACCAATGAAGATTCATATAACTGAGGGTGTCTCAGTTTCAATAATGCCTTTGTTATATACAATGATTTTAGGTTTGATCTTTTATTTAGCAAAGCCTATTTTTTGGATTAAAAGGAAACAATCTAGAGTTGCTGAAGGGGCAATGATGCTATTCATTGGAGTTTTAATTGCAAAATTAGCGGTTTCCAGTGGTCAATCTATCCATTTGATTTTTGAAATGGGGCCTGCTTTAATGTTACAAGAATTAGGGCATTTAGCTACAATTTTAGTTGCACTTCCTATTGCATTATTACTTGGATTTAAAAGGGAATCTATTGGTATGACTTCATCTATTGGTCGTGAACCGGAAGTTGCAGTTATTGTTGATAAATATGGATTTAATTCACCGGAATCAAGAGGTATTTTTGCACTCTTTATTGTTGGAACAATTATTGGAACAGTATTCATTAGTTTCTTAACTAGTATCTGTGTTTCAATTCTACCGTTACATCCATATGCATTTGCGATGGCTTGTGGTGTAGGTAGTGCAAGTATGAATGCTGCTTCATTAGCTCCGACTATTGCAGCATTCCCACAATTAGCAACACAAATTGAAGCATTTGCAGGATTTAGTAATTTGCTTTCCTTCTCTGTAGGTATTTATATTGTAATGTTTGTTGCTATTCCGTTAACAGAAAAATTATATGATATTTTAGAACCTAAGATTGGAAGAAACCGTAATGTAGAAGAGGGAGATGACTAGATGGTTGACATTATTGATGAATCAGAGAATGTGTCCGTTCATGGTATTTTGAACTGGATTTTACTTTTGACTATATTTTCAATTATCACTGTTATTGGGAATTATATTGGATATCATCATCCTATTGGTGATTCATTAATTGGTATGTTTATATTATCAGTAATTACTCTCATTGGTGTTTGGATGGAGAGATATTTGCCGTTAGATATTTCCTCAATTATTTATATTAGTATAATAGGTATTGTTCTCGCATTCCCAGGAATGCCTACATCTGAAATTCTACTTTATTATGTTTCTAAAGTTGAATTAATATCAATCGTTACTGTATTTTTAGCATATGTGGGTATTGGTATGGGTAAAAGCTGGGATGAATTTAAAGCATTGGGTCCAAGAGCGGTTATTATTACAATTCTTGTTATTGCATCTACCTATTTAGGTTCAGCATTTGTAGCACAGATTATATTAATGTTAACAGGTGTCCAGATTTAAACTCTTTTTTTTATTTTAATTATATTACTTGCTTTTTGCAAATCTCCCATTTGGTTTAAGATAATACTCCATTATTTAAAGATATTTTGCTGTCATGGAAGTTATATGTGTAAGTTATTTTTTCATGTTAAAATCATAACTCATCTATTTTAATACTACTTTTTACATATATTTATGATAGGTGTTTTATGTTTTTACGAAATATTTCTAAATTTATATCAAATTATCGCTATGAACAAGCAACTGTGGAGTCATTAACTACAGTAAAAGCTGCTTTTTTAGATTTTTTTGGAGTAACCTATAGAGGAATGGGTGAAGAAGCACCAATCATTGCTTTAAATACTATTGAAGAGATATTTCAAGCAAAATTTGATTCAAATTTAACTGCATCTATCATTGGTAAAGAATTTAAAACAGATGTTTTAAGTGCTGCTTTTGTAAATGGTGTTGCTGCACATGTATTGGAGCTGGATGATGGTCATAGGGGTGCTCAAATTCATTTAGGTGCAGTAATATTTCCAACGGCTCTTGCAATTTCGGAAGCTTATGATTTGACTGGTAAGGAATTTTTGGAAGCAGTTATTGTAGGTTATGAAGTTGGAATTTTACTTGGTCAGCTTGTAAATCCTAAACATAGAAATAATGGATTTCACACAACAGGAACAATCGGAACATTTATTTCTGGAGTGGTTGCTTCTAAACTGTTAAAACTGGATGAAGATCAAATTCTAAATGCATTAGGCCTATGTGGAACTCAAGCAGCAGGTCTTTTAGAATCTGATCATGGTGGATCTATGGGTAAGGTTCTTCATGTTGGTAAAGCAGCATATAATGGTATTTTATCAGCATATCTTGCAAGGAATGGTTTTACTGGTAGTGGAACTATTTTTGAAGGGGATGAAGGTTTTTTAAAAACAATGGTTTTAAATGGTGATGATTTGGATATGGATGAATTTTCATTTGAAGATGCATTAAAAGACATTGGGAAAGTAAGGGTTAGGGATATTTACTTTAAAAAATATCCATTCTGTAGGCATTTACATTCATCAATAGATACTGCGTTGAAGCTTAAGGCAAGTATTGGGGATGAATATAATCATATTCAGAATGTTGCAGTCAAGACATATGAAATTGCAGCTGAACACAATAATTACTGCCCTAAAAATATTGAGGAGTTAAAACAAAGTCTCCCATATGCAATTGCGATTTCTCTTGTTGTCGGTGAGGTTAGTGTTGATAAGATTAATCAATTAATAGAATTTGGACTTTTAGAAAATTATTCTACTGTTGATGATGTAAATGCTATTAAGAACATAGTAAACGGAATGATTATTTTATCTGACGATAAATTAAATGAGTTATATCCTGCTAAACGACCTTCAAATGTTATTATTAAGTTAGATGATGTTTTCAGAAATGGAATTTTTCAAAATATCACATTCCTTCCAAAAGGGGATTTTGAAAATCCTTTACAGTTAAGGGAACTAATTGACAAATTCAAAGGGTTAAATCCACATTATGATGTTAAAAAATTAACTGTTATTGATTCTATTGAAGATTATAATATGAAATATGTTGTTCGTAAATTGAATGGGTAGGTAATATGGAAAATACTAAAGAATTCCTTAAAAAAATTGGTATAAATGAAGTTTTTGATGATTTTAAATCTGATAAGCGTTTTGATGATGGTGGACAATATCGCTTTGAAGTTCCAGGAATCCAATCTCCAAAGACAATGAAAGCCCTTTTAGCGGAATCCGTTAAACAGAACATTTTTATCCATAGAATAACTCAAACAAAAGGAATAATGATGTTGGCTGATGAAGAGATTAAGGAAATGGTTGATTTGGCTATTAACTATGGATGTGAATTGTTTTTGGCAGTAGGTCCAAGAGCAACATATGATACTTCTGCAACGGTTCACACTAAAGAGGGAAGCAGAATTGGGTATCGTCTTAGAGGTTATGATAATTTAGTCTATGCAGTTGAAGATGTGAAAAGAGCTTGTAGATTAGGTGTTCGTGGAATATTATTATATGATGAAGGATTGTTGTGGGTATTAAATCAGATGAGAAGAGATGGTGAAATACCAGAAAATGTTCATTTTAAATTATCAGCTCATGCAGGTCATTCTAATCCTGCTTCTGCGAAATTACTCGAATCTCAAGGACTTAATTCATTTAATCCTGTAAGAGATTTACAAATTCCAATGATTGCAGCTATTAGAGATTCATGTGATATGGCAATTGATTTACATACTGAAAATCCTAAATCTACTGGTGGGTTTATTAGACATTATGAAGTTCCAAAATTTATTAAGGTTGCATCTCCGGTTTATTTAAAAACTGGTGGTTCAGTTGCTGCAAATCATAATTGGGATACAACAGAAAAAGAAGCAATAGCACGCATCAAACAAGTTGCACTTGTAAAAAGAATAATTAATGAATATTGTCTAGATGCAGTTGTATCTCCTGTGAAATCTGATGACTTATCCACTCCAGAGTGATTATATGGGTATTTTAGAAGATATTTCAAAAACAATAGTTGATGCTTCAACTACTCTTTCTCAGGATAAATTTCATGCATTAAAAAGAGCTATTCATATGGAAGATAATGAAAATGCTAAATGGACATTAAAGCAAATCTTAAAAAACTATGAAGTAGCTCAAGATATTAAATTCCCCTTATGTGATGATACAGGCATTCCCCATGTGATTATTGAGATTGGTGAAGACAGAGAAATTTCAGGAAAATTAATAAATCTGATTCATGAAGGAATAGAATTGGGCTTAAATAATCTTCCAGCAAGGCCAATGGCAGTTATTGGAGATGAAGTTCAAAGAATTGAGCAAAGTGAAGGTTTATTTGAGAGGCCAGGAATGCTTCGCCCAGCATCTATATTAATAGATAATGTAAATGATGAGTCAACATATAAAAGGGATATCTCTTCTGATACATTGAATATTCATTTCTTACTTGAAGGGGGAGGTCCGGAAATCAGAGCAAAAACACTTAGTGTTTATCATAAGAGATCTTTTGATAATGTAATAAACACTGCATGTGAATGGCTTGAAGAATCCCTAAAAATGTTAGGTTGCACTCCTTCAATTCCATCAATTGGTATAGGTAGAACACATTATGAAGCAACTTCTCTTCTGTTAAAGTCAATTGCTTATGGAAATTTAGATAATCAAAATGAGCATGAACAAAAGATAACTCAAAGATTGAATAAAACAGGTATTGGACCTATGGGATTCGGTGGAAAAACTACAGTTTTAGGTACTTACTTGAATATTGGAAATCAAAGAGCAAGTGGTGTTAGAATAGTTTCAATAAGACCCTCTTGTTTTGTTGAGCCAAGAGTAGCAACATTAAAATTGTAAATATTTATATATAATTTAAGATTACTTTTAATATAATTGATAAAATAGGTAACGTAAAATGCAAGAAAATAATTTTAAGATTGATAGGCATTCTTTGAAAACAGCGATTTCACGTGTTGAAACAGATAAAATCGTAACAAGAGGTTATAATCAAAAGGATTTAATTGAAAAAATAAGATATAGTGATATGATTTTCTTACTTTTAAAAGGACAGTTACCCTCTATTATGGAAGGAAAAATTTTTAATCATGTTCTTGTTTCATTTTGTGATCATGGTGTAACTCCTCCAAGTACTCAAACAGCACGTATTGTTACTTCTTCAGGCTCACCAGTTAATTCAGCAGTGGCTGGAGCATTATTATCATTTGGACATAAGCATGCAGGAGCTATTGAAAAAACAATGGAATTATATCAATCAAAAATAAGTTCTTTATATTTGACTGATGATGCTGAAATTGACAATAAGCAAATTGCTAGTTTAGCTATTGAAATTTATCAAGAATATATTCTTAAAGATAAAAAGGTACCAGGTTTTGGCCATAGGTATCATAATGTTGATCCAAGAGCGGATAAACTAATGGAAATAGTTATTAAAGAAGGTTTTATTGGACCTCATATAAAATTAGCATTAGCTCTTGAGGATTTAATATATCAGAAAAAACATATTAGACTTAATGTAGATGGTGCAAATGCTGCTATTTTATCAGATTTGGGATTCACTCCAGACTTAGGATTAGGTGTGTTTATAATTGGTAGAATTCCAGGTATTATTGCACATATTCACGAAGAAAAAATGGATGAAGATGAATTTAGAAGATTTTGCGATCTTGATGATGTAATATATCAACAATGAGGAAGATAACATGGAATTCATAGATGTAATTAATGAAAGATATAGTGTAAGAGGATATTTAGATAAAGAAGTAGAGCAAGAAAAACTTGAATATGTTTTAAAAGCAGCAACTATAGCTCCAACAGGAGTTAATAATCAACCGTTTAAAGTTTATGTAATTAATGCTAAAAAATATAAAGATGAATTATCTAAAATTTACAGTGCAGAATGGTTTGTAGAGGCACCATATGTATTGGCTGTTGTTGCATTAAGAAATGAATCATGGGTAAGGCCATGGGATTCTAAAAATATTTCAGATATTGATGCTACTATTGTAATGGATCATATTATTCTTGCAGCTACTGATGTAGGACTTGGAACTTGTTATATTGGTGCATTTAAGAAATACAGAGCACATCAATTTTTAGAATTAGATGAAAATGAAGAAGTAGTGTTATTTACTCCTCTTGGTTATGCTAATGCTGAACCTCGTGAAACTCCAAGAAAAGAGTTAGATGAATTTGTAGTGTATAAAGATTAAAATGAAATTGTTTATATTGCCTGCAGATGATTCAAAGGATATGGAAAAAATCTCTCAAGAATTGTCCTTGAAAAAATTTAAAGTTGCTCAAAATGGCAGTAATTTTATTTTAATGCACAAAAGAAGATATGGTAATGTTTTGATTCATGCAATTTGCTTAATAATTGCTCTTTTTTATATTTCGCCAATTTTAATAATAAATGTTGCATATTTCACTTATTCATATCTATGGGCTTCCCCAAATGTATTAATTACTACTGAAAGGGTAGATGATGAAGGCAATCCATTGGAATTTAGTAATGAAGAGGAAATATTAAAAAAAGCTAATGCTATTCTATAATTTCATCTACAGTATATTCCTCTATTTTTCTTATAACTAAAGGTTCTTTAGAATTAACATATTCAGATTCTTCACCTAATTTTGCATCGATAAATACTGTATCAACGCTTGGTTCAGTAAATAGTGTCATAATGTCGGATATAAAAATATCATAGTCTTTTTGAACTTGTTTATCCTCAAAACTTAATTGTGGAACTTCTGATGTCCATAAATCGCTTCCAGGTGAGAATCTTTTATCTACTATTTTTCCGTTTTTTATTTCACTGTCCAATGTTAGTGAAAAATTATTGTTTAAGATTATCCAAACTGCTCGTTCCATATGTTAATATTATATGACATGATATAAATATTATGAAAGTAAAATAAGAATTAGTGTTATTATGGCAAATATTAAAATGTTTAAACTACTTGGAGTATTAGTGGCTTTATTGTTAATCATATGGGGAATTTTACCATTCTTGAGACATCAACCAATAACAAATGATGTTATCGCTACTGCAATTATATTGATTATGATTGCTGTTGCCTACATGATTATCATGTTTAACCCTGGTTGGACAAAAGCAGTTTTCTTTTTTGAAGGTATTATTATTGCTGTTGCAGGATACATGTTGCTTGGATTCCCATATAACTTAGAGTTTGTTATAGTGGGCGTAATTATAATTATAATTGCTATTCTTGCTTATTTGCAAAAACTACCTCCTAAAATGTTAAGATGGTTTTATAGATAAATAATTTATCTTTTATTCTTTTTTTATCACTTTTTTACACATGAGATTTTTACTTTGAATATTTTTTTTTAATTATTTCCAATTCTAATTATTTTTTTTAATTTTAGATAGTAAAAGATATATATATTACACAACAAAAATAATTACACCATGGTGATTAATTATGGCAGAGATATCAGACGCAATCGCAATGATAAAAAAAGCAGAATCTGATGCTGAACAACTTATTGCGGATTCAAAAGACCAATCAAAAGATATGGTCGCTGATGCTAAATTAAAAGCTGAAGAATCCATTTTAGAAGTTAAAATTGCAGCAGAAGAGGAAGCTCAAAAAACTGTTTTTGATGCAGAAGATAAAGCTAAAAAAGAAGCACAGTCTATTGCTGAACAGTCCAAAGCTGAAGTTAAAGTTTTAAAAGAAAAAGCTATGGGCAATGTTGATGAGGCTGCTTCTATTATTGTCAAAAATATATTGTAGTGTGAGTTTATATGTTCAAGACAGCTAGAATGCGTAAAATTAGAATTGTTACACTTGATAAGTATGTAGCACCTACAGTGGACACTCTCCACGAATCAGGGCTTATACAAGTCAGTGATATTTCTGAAAGCATTCAGCAAGATCCTGAATTAGCAGAATTAGTAACTCCTTCAAAAGCTACACCATATACAGGTAAATTATCTTCACTTCTTATGAAAACAAATGGTATATCTGAACTATTAGGAAATTCTATATCAGAAGGCCATGGGTTAAAGGACACTTTAATGTCTTTGATTAGTCCTGATATGCCGGTTCAAAAAGAAGTAGAAAGATTAGATACTCCAGCTTTCATTGAAAAAGCTGAAGAAACTTTAGCTAAGGTGGAAAGTAAAACAAGCGTTATTGAAGGCAAACTTGCTGCACTCGACTCAGAAACAAGTGAACTACAGTCTAATAAAAGTTTAGCTAAACGTTTATCTAATTTTGACATGGATTTAGCGCTTTTAAAAGATTCAAAGTACACTTCTACTACTGTTGGAAGGATTAATGCTGAATCTACTTCAGAAATCAAAAATGAATTAAGTAACTTGACTGATGAATTAGAATTATTTACTGTTTCTATGGATGGAGATGATGGTGAAATCATCGCTGTAGTGACATTAAAAGAATTTAGTGATGATGTTTATTCAACACTTCGTAAATTCGACTTTGAGAAAATTGAAATAGGTAATGTTGAAGGTACTCCTCAGCATATCATTTCAAGTGCTGATGCTCGTTTATTAACTATTGAATCAGAACGTGCTGCTGTTAAAACTGAATTAAGAGCAGTTGCTGAGCAATGGGATGATGAAATTTTAGCTCTCAAAGAGCAATTAGAAAATGAAAAAGATAAGAACGAAATTCTCTCTTCTTTTGTTCAAACTAAAGATGCTTATGTTCTTGAAGCATGGGTGCCTGTAAAAGACACTGAAAAAGTTGAACAATTAGTTGAAGAAAGTTCTGAGGGACACTGTGCCTTTGAAACTATTGAAGTTGAAGGTACTGATGATGAAAATGTTCCTGTTTTACAACAAAATGGATGGTATTCAAAACCTTTCGAATTCCTCGTAGATATGTACTCTCCAGTACGTTACAATGAAATCGATCCAACACTCTTTGTTGCAATTACATTCCCATTATTCTTCGGTTTCTGTTTAACCGATGCAGTTTATGGATTAGTTGTATCTTTAATCGGTGTTGTATTACTTAAAGGTTTAGGTAAAACAAAAGACTCTATGCGTTCATTTGGTTGGATCTTGATATGGTCTGGTCTGTGGGCGATTGTTTTAGGTTTGATAACTAATGGTTTCATTGGGGATTTCCCAGAAAGAATTTTAGGATTCCGTTTACCAACCGTATTTGCTCCTGTTGAAGCATTCAAACACCCTGATACTATTTTAATAATAGCTATTGGACTTGGTCTTCTTTACACCAACATTGGTTTCATTATTGGTGCTATCGACAACTTAAGATACGGTAAAGTGAAAGAAGCTATCGGATCTCAAATTTGTTGGTTTGTTTTCGAAGCTGGTATTGTTCTCCTTGCTTTAGGTTTCATGATGCCTGCAGTAGGCATGATTGGTATGGTCTTAGGAGGAATTTTAATCATTGCAACTATTGGAATGTTAATATGGGCTAATGGTGCATATGGTGTAATGGATATCTTCGGTTACATGGGTGATGTTTTATCCTACGCACGTCTTTTAGCATTATGTTTAGCTACTGGTGGTATTGCTATGACAGTAAACATCTTAGCAGTAATGTTAAATAACATGGTCCCAGTTGTAGGTATTGTAGTTGCGATATTGGTCTTTATATTCGGACATATTGCAAACTTCGCTTTCCAAGTATTAGGTGCATTTATTAACGCTTTACGTCTTAACTATGTAGAGTTCTTTTCACAATTCTTCATGAGTGGTAAAGGAAAATTCGAAGCTTTCAAAGCAAATAGGATATTTACAAAACTTAAATAAATTAAAAATTTTTCATTTATATTAAATTAAATTATAAAATCAATATTATTTCAAAGGTGAATTAAATATGGTAGAAATTGCTTTAGGTACTGCTTTAGCAGCTATTGGTGCTGGAGTAGCAATTGGATTTGCCGGTTTAGGTTCCGGTTTAGGGCAAGGTATGGCAGCTGCTGGTTCTGTAGGAGCAGTAGCAGAAGACAATGACATGTTTGCAAGAGGTATTATTTTCTCTGCATTACCAGAAACTCAGGCTATTTACGGTTTCTTGGTTGCAATCTTATTATTAGTATTTTCAGGATTATTAGGTGGAGGCCAAGGATTACCTACTGAAGCTGGTATTGTATCTATCGGTGTAGGTGCAGCTATTGGTTTTGCTGGTTTAGGTTCCGGTATGGGACAAGGTATGGCAGCAGCATCCTCCGTTGGTGCTATTGTAGAAGACAATGATATGTTTGCTCGTGGTATTATTTTCTCTGCATTACCAGAGACACAAGCTATTTACGGTTTCTTGATTGCTATTTTACTTATGGTATTCGGTGGAATCTTAGGTTAAGGGGGCATTTTATATGAGCTCAGGCACAGATAAAATTGTTTCAAGCATTATGTCTGAAGCCCAAGAGAACGCTGATGTAATCATTCAAGAGGTTACTGCAGAAGTTTCAGCTATTAAAGCAAAAGCTGATAAAACTGCTGAAGTTGAAAAAACAAGAATCTTAGAAAATGGTAAAAAACAATCTGATATGAGATATCAGCAAATTATCTCTGAAGCTAAGATGAATGCTCGTAGAGCAAAATTAGGCGCTAAAGAAGAAGTAATTGAAGCAGCTTTCAGTCAAGCTGTCGGTGAATTAAAAGAAAAAGCTTCCTCAAAAAGTGCAGATTATGAAGATTCATTAGTTAAAATGATTAAAGAAGCTGCTGATGAAATCGGTACTGATGATTTAATTATTCAATTAAATGAAGCTGACACAAATCAATTTAAAAGTGAATTATCTTCAGGTAATACTTTCGAAATTGAAGGAATCAAATTCGAATTAGGTGAACCTATCAATGTTATTGGTGGAGCAATCTTAAAAACCAGTAATGGAGATATTGAAGTAAATAACACTATTGAAGCAAGATTAGAAAGATTTAAAAGTATCTTACGTAGTGAAGTTGCTAATGTATTATTTAAATAAATTAGGAGGATAAATTATGGCAGATCAAATTGCTACTTTAATAAGTTCTGCAGGACTTACACATGAAACATTTTTAGCATTATGTGTAATTGCATTACTTGTTGTTGGTGCAGTAGTAGTAATCATTACATCTAGACCAATTCTGGACATTTATCCTTATCTTAATCCAAGTGCAAGAGTAAGAGCTAGAAAAGGAAGATTATTTGATGAAAAGCAACTTTCTGAAATTGTTGAATCTAACAATGTTGAAGAAGTTGAAAACTATCTCAGAGGTGTTCCTGAATATGCTGATGTTCTAGATGAATATCCACTTGATAAAGCATTAGATGTTGAACGTGCTAATACTTACGAATTTATTGCAAGATTAGCTCCTAAAGATATCAAAGATTCTTTTGCAGTAATGTCTAAAAAAGCAGACATTGACAATATCAAAAGTATTTTAACTGCAAAAGAAGTTGGATATGATGCTGATGAAACCAAAGAATTATTAATTCCTTGTGGTGCTTTATACAATGACTTAGTATCTTTAGCTGATGCTGATAATGTAACTGATGTCATTACAAGTTTGGATAATACTGAATATGCAACAGTTTTAGAAGATGCTCTTCCACAATATGAAAACACTAACATGATTCTTCCATTAGAATCTGCTTTAGACAAATATTACTTGGGCAAATTATTACGTTCTACTGATGTTCCTTCCGATGAAAACAAACAAATTTTATACTCATATGTTGGAACTAAAGTGGATGTAGCTAATCTTAAACTAATTATAAGGGCTAAAGAAGATGGTCTTGATTATGATGCAATCTCTCCTTATATATTAGATGAAGGATACCAATTACGTGAATGGAAACTTAAAGATTTAATGGAATCTCCTGATGTTACAAATGTAGTATCTGGGTTAGAAGGTACTAAATATTCTAGTGCATTAACAGATGTAATGCCAATTTACAATGAAACTGGTTCAGTTGCAGTATTTGAGAAAGCATTAGATGTTTACGCTTCCGAATATTCAAAATCTTTATCAGTTAAAAAACCATTAGGTATTGGTCCAATTATTGGTTATTTAAGTCAAAAAGAAAGTGAAATTAAAAATTTAAAAATTATTGCAAGAGCAAAAAGAGAAGCAGACTTCCCTAATGATAAAATCATGGAGATGTTAATATGAGTTCAGTAGCAGTTATTGGTGATATTGACACTGTTTCTGGTTTTAGACTTGGTGGTGTCAAACAATCAGTTGTTGTAAAAACTTCTGAAGAGGCTATTGCAGCTTTTGATAAATTTTTAGAAGACGAAATTTCAATTATTATCATTACTCAATTAATGGCGAATGAAATAAGAGAACATATTAATAGGAAAATTGGTTCAAGTGTTTTACCAATGATAATTGAAATACCTGATAAAGATGGGTCCTCTGAGGGATCATCTGATCAAATGAATGACCTTATTAAAAGAGTTATCGGGGTAGAGATGGTTAAATGATTATTGAAGGAAATATTATTAAGATTGCTGGGCCTGTTATTGTAGCAGATGGTATGAGAGGGGCTCAGATGCTTGAGATGGTTAGGGTCGGTAACGAAAAGCTTATTGGAGAGATTATTGAGCTTGAAGGTGACACCGCAACTATCCAAGTATATGAAGAAACAGCAGGTATCCAACCTGGTGAAGTAGTTGAATGTACTGGTGGAGCATTATCCGTAGAACTCGGTCCTGGTGTAATGAGTTCCATTTTTGATGGTATTCAAAGACCTTTAAGAATCATCAGAGATGCTTCTGGTGATTTCATTGCTAGAGGTATTGATGTAGATTCCATTGACAAAGAGAAAAAATGGGAATTCAAACCTGTTGCTAAAGTTGGAGATGTTTTAAAAGCTGGAGATGTACTTGGTGAAGTACAAGAAACCTCTGCAGTATTACACAAAATTATGGTTCCTCCTGCACTTGAAGGTGAAGTTACTGAAATTGCAGCTGAAGGAGAATACACTATTTTAGAAGATATTGCTGAAGTTGGTGGACAAAAAGTACAAATGCTCCAAAAATGGCCTGTTAAAAAAAGCCGTCCTTATGTAAGGAAATTAGATCCAGATGTACCTTTAGTAACTGGTCAAAGAGCACAGGATACTTTCTTCTCTGTAGCTAAAGGTGGGGCAGCAGCTATTCCTGGTCCTTTCGGATCCGGTAAAACTGTTACACAACAACAATTAGCTAAATGGGCAGATGCAGATATCGTTGTATACATTGGATGTGGAGAACGTGGTAACGAAATGACTGAAGTACTTACTGAATTCCCATTCCTTGACGACCCTAAAACTGGTAACCCATTAATGGACAGAACTGTTCTTATTGCAAACACTTCTAACATGCCGGTAGCAGCTCGTGAAGCATGTGTATACACTGGTATTACTATTGCTGAATACTACCGTGACCAAGGTTACGATGTAGCACTTATGGCTGATTCAACCTCTAGATGGGCTGAAGCTATGAGGGAGATTTCTGGAAGATTAGAAGAAATGCCTGGGGAAGAAGGTTACCCTGCATACTTAGCATCCAGATTAGCTCAATTCTACGAAAGAGCAGGAAGAGTAGAAACTATTGGTTCAGAACCTCATGTAGCATCTATTTCTGTAGTTGGTGCAGTATCTCCTCCTGGTGGGGACTTATCCGAACCTGTTACTCAAAACACCTTACGTATCTGTAAAGTGTTCTGGGCATTAGACGCATCTCTTGCGGATAAACGTCACTTCCCTTCAATTGACTGGTTACAAAGTTATTCTTTATATGTAGACAGTATTGAAGGTTGGTGGGCTGAAAATGTAGCTGCAGATTGGAGAGCAACTCGTGACCAAGCTATGGGTTTATTACAAAAAGAATCCGAGTTACAAGAAATTGTACAATTAGTTGGTCCTGATGCTTTACCTGAAGCTGACCAAGCTACTTTAGAAACTACTCGTATGTTAAGAGAAGATTTCTTACAACAAAATGCATTTGATGATGTAGACACTTACTGTGCTCCTTCCAAACAATATCAAATGTTAAAAACCATTCTCTTATTCTACAAAGAATCTCTTGCAGCTGTTAACAGAGGAGCTCCAATTGCAACTATTGCAGCTTTACCTGTTAAAGAAGAAATTGGTAAAATGAAATACATACCACAAGATGAATTTGATGCAAAAATTGCAGATATTCAAGCTGCAGTTGTAAAACAATGCAGTGAGGCTTAAACATGAATACAAATATTAAAACTAGAGAATATACTACTGTATCCGAAGTCTCAGGTCCTTTAATGGTTGTTGAAGGAGTAGAAGGCGTTGGTTACAATGAAATTGTAGATATTGAAACACCTACTGGTGAAAAAAGAAGTGGACAAGTTCTTGAAGTAACTAAAGACGTTGCAGTTATTCAAGTATTCGAAGGAACCACAGACTTAAACACTAAAGATACTAAAACCAGATTCACTGGTCAAACCGCAAAAATCGGTGTATCCAGAGATATGATGGGACGTATCTTTAACGGTATTGGTAAACCTATTGACGGCGGACCAGAAATTATCCCTGATGAAGAATTAGATATTAACGGGGCACCTATGAACCCTGCTTCTCGTGAATTCCCTGAAGAATTTATTCAAACTGGTATCTCTACCATTGACGGAATGAACACATTAGTAAGAGGACAAAAACTTCCTATTTTCTCAGGATCTGGTTTACCTCACAACGATTTAGCTGTACAAATTGCTAGACAAGCTAAAGTATTAGGAGCAGATGATGAATTTGCAGTAATCTTTGCAGCTATGGGTATTACTAACGAAGAAGCAAACTTCTTTATGAGAGATTTCGAACGTACTGGAGCTTTAGAAAAATTAACAGTATTCATGAACTTAGCAGACGACCCAGCTATTGAAAGAATTTTAACTCCTAAAATGGCTTTAACTACTGCTGAATACTATGCATTTACCTTAGGTATGCAAGTATTAGTTATCTTAACTGATATGACTAACTACTGTGAAGCTTTAAGGGAAATTTCTGCAGCAAGAGAAGAAGTACCTGGAAGAAGAGGTTACCCTGGTTACATGTACACTGACCTCGCAGGTATCTATGAAAGAGCAGGACGTATTGATGGTAAAGAAGGTTCAATTACTCAAATGCCTATCTTAGTTATGCCTCAAGACGATATTACTCATCCAATTCCTGATTTAACCGGTTATATTACTGAAGGACAAATTGTATTAAGTAGGGAACTCTCAAGGAAAGGTATTTACCCTCCTGTAGATGTACTTCCTTCACTTTCTCGTTTGATGAGTGGTGGTATTGGTGGAGAAAAAACTAGGGATGACCACAGTGGTGTATCTGACCAACTCTATTCTGCATATGCAGAAGGTCGTGAATTAAGAGATTTAGTTGCGGTTGTAGGGGAAGAAGCACTTACTGAAAGAGATCAAAAATTCTTAGAATTTGCTCAAGCATTTGAAGACCAATTCATTACCCAAAGTAAAGATGAAGATAGATCTATCTTTGAATCTTTAGATCTTGGTTGGAGTTTACTTAAAATCTTACCTAAATCCGAACTCAAAAGGGTTAAAGAAGAATTTATTGAACAATACCTTCCTAAAGATGAATAATCTCATTACAGTAATGTAGGTGATTAAATGGCACAAGATATTATAGATGGAATTAATCCAACTCGTATGGAATTATTATCCCTTAAAAACAGGACTAAACTTGCTGTTAAAGGGCATGGTTTACTCAAGGAAAAAAGGGATGCTTTAATTAAAGAGTTTTTTGATATCTTGGATCGTGTCAAAGGTATTCGTGAAAACGCAGAAAGAAGTCTTAAAGAAGCAAATGATGCTTTAGTTGAAGCTCAAATTGCTATGGGTGATTTAGCTGTTAGAAAAGCTGCATTATCTGTTAAAGAATCTATTGATGTGGAAATTACATCAAGAAGTGTTATGGGTGTTTCTGTACCTGTAACCAATGTTAAAATGGAAGAAAGATCCATTATTGACAGAGGGTATGGATTTTCTGATACTACTATCCAATTAGACGAAGCTGCTAAGAAATTCGAGGAATCATTAAAGTTTTTAATTGAACTTGGTGAAGTGGAAAAAACTATTTTCTTACTTGCTGAGGAAATCGAAGCTACCAAACGTAGGGTAAATGCTTTAGAACATATTATGATTCCTAGATTCCAAAATACTGAAAAGTATATTGATATGAGACTCCAAGAAATGGAAAGGGAAAACTTCGTAAGATTGAAAATGATTAGATCTACTATTGAGAAAAATGAAAAAGCTGCTGCTGAAGCAGCTGTTGCAGAAAATGCAAAATAATTTTCTCATTCTTTTCATTTTCTTCTATTTTTATTATTTTTTTAATTAAAGTTTAGAATATTGTTTATTTTTAAAATAAGTTATTGTAATTTAGTTACTATAAATAATTTTTTTTACTAGAAATTTTTTAAAAAACGGTGTAAACATGAAAAGAAATCCAATCGACCAATTTATGAAAGATCCAGACAATAAAGCAAAGGTATTTGTTTGGATGACACGTGCGATGATTATAACTACTTTTATGATTACAATTGGGCTTATATTATTTATTTTATATCTAGTTGGTGTATTTTAGCTTTCCTATTTATTATTTCACTAGCTAATTCTACTTTTTCAAATAATTTTTTATAATCCTCATCACTATCGATTATGGTGAGTAAAGGTTCTGATTTTTCAGTTATTGATCCAATGTGAGGCAGGTCATAAATGTTGTCTAAATCTATTTTTTCATATTGCATCCTTGTTGGTGAGTAGATAATTTTTTTATAGGTATAACATTTTGGTTTTGGAATATCAATGATTTCACCTTGGCATGATTTAATGTGGGCATCAAGCATATTTATTCCAAGAGTTTTTTCTACACATTCAAAAGTACCTTGGAGTCTTGGGTTAATTTCAATAACATATAATCCATTTTCATTAAGGATATAATCAACACCGTTTGAACCAAGGAGATTGAACTTAACTGCTAAATTCTCTGAAGTTTCATTCATATTTTTAACTATATTATCTATTCCTTTGATATCTGACATTATTGACTTATCTGTTAATGGTAAGATATTTCCAACATATATGAAATTGTCTTTTTTTCCAAAATCATTCATAGTAAGTAATCTTGAGTTTATTATTGTTTTTGCAGCATTTCCTGTGGATAATAATGATGAACTCACATTAATCCCAGTAACATATTCTTGCATCATGAACTCTCCCCTATTAAATTGCAAATCACTTGCATTATCTAATAGAGTTATGTTATATCCTCCACTTCCTTTAACAGGTTTTAAAATAAATTGATTATTAGGATAATTTTTATTAATTTCAATAGCTTCATCTATATCAGATAATCTAAAAGTCATAGGAGTTAAGAATTCATTTTTTATTTTTTTAAAGAATTTAAATTTGTCTTCAATATCTGAAACATCTGTGGTTCCTAAGATTTTCTTTTGATATTTTTTAGGAAAATCATTTGGTGATACACCAGAAATAGGAATGATATAATCAACTTCATCAATATAATCTTTTGAGAATTCTAAAATATTCATTTCATTGAATTGATCTTCAAAAACACCACAACTCTCTCCAGACTGTTCATTTAAAATAATCTTTTGATTTTTAATGGTTGGAGTATCTGATGTTGAAAAATAACTAGTGGAAAATAGTTCAAAATTAAGTTGGAGTGCACTATTAATCATACTTCTTGTATCAATTCCAATAAGTAATAATTTTTCCATAAAATATCAAGTAAAAAAAAGTTTTTTTAAGAGTAATAGTCCCGAGCGGAGTCGAACCGCCGTCTCCGGGTCCAAAGCCTAGAAGGATTACCACTACCCTACGGGACTATATTGTAGTATATACAAC
>NZ_JBNMGD010000018.1:0-26017 GCF_050872065.1 Methanobrevibacter sp. | reverse complement strand
ATCTTTATTATATATTAAAAATAAAAATTATCATATTATAAGTTAAATAATGATTGTGATAAAATGGCGAATAAATTTGTTAGAATTATTTTAATAGTTGTTTTATTTGTTATATTTTTTGAAGTAGGTCTTTTTAGTTCGTATACTATTGTTACTGCTGAAGCTCCTAATGTTCAAGGATTAATTGATATGCAAATACAGAAAATATCTTCTATTTTAAATCCTGAAAATGTTAATGAAGCTTTAATAAAAGATCCAACTCCAATCAATATTACTAATAAAAAAGATGTTGCGCTTGAAATGCAAGACTTATCGAAAGTTGATGGAGTTAATGTTGATTCAATGAATATAACTACACGTGATGATCCTGATGATGATAAAAATTTCACTGTAAGTATTGAAGCTTTAGGTTATGCTTCCCCTAATTCAACTTCAAGTCAAATTGTTATTAGTCAAGATCCATCTTATAAAATTATAGCTTCTGCGTCTGCATCTTATAGAAGTAATGGAATAATGGTTGATACAAATTCTATGACCATAACTTCAGTTTTGAAATTATATTAGTGGTAAAATGATTTATGTAATAGGTATTGGTCAAAATAGGGAAAATATGACATTAGGAGCTTTAAAAGCTATTGAAGAGTCTGATGTTATAATTGGTTATAAAAAATATATTGATCAAATTGAAGATTTAATTCAAGATAAAGAAATCATTAAAAAAGGTATGGGTGATGAAATAGTTAGAGCAGAATTTGCTATTCAAAAAAGCTTAGATGGTCAAACTGTTTCATTAATTAGTTCTGGAGACCCTGGTGTATTTGGAATGGCAAATGTATTATATCAGATTGTTAGTAAATATGAAGATATAGAAATAAAAGTTATTCCCGGTGTTTCAGCATTGAATTATACTTCTAGTTATTTGGGAGCACCTTTAAATGATTTTGCAGCTATTAGCTTAAGTAATATTTTAACTCCATTATCTGAAATTGAAAAGAAATTAAAACATGCTCTTAAAGCTGATTTAATAGTTGCAATTTATAATCCTATTAGTAAAACTCGTAAAGAACCATTTAGAAGATTTAAGCAATGTATTTTAGATATCAAGGATGAAAATACATTAATTGGAATTGTTGATAGTACATATACTCCTCCAAAGGAAACAATTGTTAAAATTAAAGATTTGACTGAAGATATGGTTAACATGTCTTGTACTTTAATTGTTGGAAATGATTTGACATATGTTCAAGATGGAAAACTTGTAACACCTAGAGGATATGTAATCAAATCTAATATTCATGAATTATCACAAAATCATTATAAAAAATTCTTGAATGGGGAAATTGCTATTGGTCCAAATAGGGAATGTGAATTTTATCCATGCCATTATGAGGGACAGTATTGTGATTTCTGTTATTGTCCATTTTATCCATGTGGAGATTCTTCAACAGGAGGAGAATGGATTAAAGGTAAGAATGTTTGGAATTGTAAAAATTGTACATGGTTACATAATAAAGAAAGTGTTGAATGCTTACGTCCATCTTTTGAAAAAATTTTTGAAGATATTGAAGATTTAAAATTAAAGAAAAAAACTTTATTAAAGCTTAGAAGGGCATGTCTATTAAAAAATAATCCAAATGATCTTTAGTGGTGTTTTAAGTGTCAATTAAAAATCTTTTAATAGAAATGAAAAATATGTCGGAACTTATGGTAGATTTAGCTTACTCAGCTGTTTTATTCAATAGTAAAGCTGCAGCTGAAGAGGTAATTACATTAGAAAATGAAGTTAATGCAATGAATTATGAAATTAAAAAGGAATCATTAGTTGCAGCACGATCATATGAAGATGCTGAAAAATTAACTGCATTACTTGAAATTGCAGAGGCTGCTGAAAGTATGGCAAATGCAGCAAAAGATTTAGCTGATTTAGTACTCACTGGTTTTAAACCACATCCCGTATTTAAAATGGTAATGGAAGAATCTGATAAAAGTATTGTTAGAGTTAAAGTTACTGAATCATCTGAATTATCAAATAATACATTAGGTGATTTACTTTTAGTCAATCGTACTGGTATGAAAGTAATTGCTATTAGAAGAGGTGTGTCTTGGATTTACGGTCCTGATAAAAATACTATGATTTTACCTAATGATATATTAATTTTAAAAGGTACTGATGAAGGTGCTGAATTATTGGAAAAACTTGCTTCTGGAACCTGTTCTTTTGAAGATATTCCAGAGGAATTAGAAGAGGATGAAGAGTGATTGAAATGATTATAGGTAGTGATATGTGTGAAAAAACAGCAGAAGATGATACGCAGCTCACTATCTGCTCGAAGATTATCTGAATTCTTCAGTGAGTATAATAATCGTATTATAAAAGAAGGATTACTTGCTCTTTTAATTTGTGCTGTTGGTGATTTAATAGCAGGTATTGTATTAGGTAGGATGACTTTTTTCTTTGAAACATTTCCAGGTTTATTAGTTGTTATTCCTGGAGCTATTGGAATGAGAGGAAATATTTTTGGATCCTTTGCTTCAAGGTTATCTACCAGTTTACACATAGGATTAATATCTCCACAATTTGAATTTTCAGAGGATTTAAATAATAATATCTTTTCATCATTTGTATTAACATTGATTTTATCAATATTTTTAGCTGTAATAGCTAAGATATTCTGTATTTTATTGCATTACCAATCAATGGCTTTAATTGACTTTATATTGATTTGTACAATTGCAGGATTACTTTCTAATTTAATCATGCTTCCAATTACAATGTTTGTTTCATTCAAAAGCTTTGAATATGGTTGGGATCCAGATAATATCACAAGTCCAATAATTGCAGGGTTTGGAGATTTATTTACTCTTCCAGCTATTATCGTTTCAATATTTATACTTAATGCATTGAACTTTAATTTAATAGTTAAGGATATAGTTTTAATATTAATGGTATTTGCAATTTTAATAAGTTTTATTTATTGTTATAGGTTATCTGATGAAACTAGAACTATTTTAAAACAATCTACTCCTATATTGTTTCTATGTTCCTTTTTAGGAGGTTCTGCTGGTGGGATTTTAAATAGTTCACTTGAAACATTACTCACAAATCCTAGTTTACTTACATTAATTCCATTATTCTCAGGAGAAAGTGGAAGTTTAATCAGTATTTTAGGTGCAAGATTATCATCAGGTCTTCATTCAGGTTTAATTGAACCATTATCAAAGCCTAAAGGCGAAACACTTCATAATTTTGGTATTTGTTTTATATTATGCATTATAATATTTCCTTTAATTGGAATATTAGCTGAAGTATCCTCAATTTCACTTGGAACAGTTGGTGTTGGCTTTGATAAGATAATTCCGATTAGTACATTATCAGGACTTATTTTAGTTTCAATAATGGTTTTTGTTGTTTATTACATTTCAACAGTTTCATATAATAATAATTTAGATCCAGACAATATTGTGATTCCGGTTTCAACCAGTGTAACAGATTCAATATCTAGTCTTGTCTTGATTTCAGTATCATTATTTATATTAGGTGCTTTAATTTAATACCAAGCCTTTAAGATGAATTGACATTCGTTTGTTTTAAAATAATCGTATTTTAGTTTGTTCTTATCAAAATTTTTAGGAATATTCACTAAAACAGCCTTGGCTTGAGGTTTTTTAAAGTGAATAAATACAATTGCACTTGTATCATCATAAAAATTGATTTTATCATTTAAATAAATTTTATCTGACATTGTATTTTCCCAATAGTTTTCTTTAGTAGCTTTTGTTGTGTCCACGATATATTTTAAATCATATTTTTCGCTACTGTCGATTAGTAAATAGTAATCTGAGCTTTTTAGATTTCCTTTAAAAACTTTAAAATAATTACAGCTGTGATATTCTTGATTATGATTGTGATTACATTTTCCATCATTTTGAAAGTCTTTTAGGACATATTTTTTATAAAAGTCACATTTTACTAATCTATTGACTGAAAATATGTTGTCTGACTCATCATCATGACCGATTTTTACACTTGAAATTAACCTCTTATTTGGGATTAATTCCATTGATGAATAAAGTTTTGATTTGAATATCTGCTCATCTACAAGCTTTTTATAGTTTTTTCCAAGTGATGCCAATTTTGAATAGGAAACACTGTTTGGAATAATTTCACCACCTTCATTTGTAATTGCAAGTCCAGGTGTTCCTTTATCATATTCAAACCATTTTTCTGGTACTCCTGGATTATTGATTAAGTTATCAACAATTTCACTAGTTAATATTTCCATATTTTTCTTTTCTTGTGTTTTGGTTATTTTATCTGTTGTATTCTCGTAAGATGATAAGATAGCCCCAAAAATCAATAGAACTATTAATAAAACCACTGTAATTTCTATAGTTATGCTTCCTTTATTATCCATCATTAATCAATCCGTATTTTTTTCTATGGGATGAATCTAAAATTAAGCTGTTCCAGTCATCTGGATTTATTTTTTTACCATTGTAATGGTCCGCAAATACAACATGGTCTGAACAGGATAATGTCTCATTTTTTATAGGGGTATGAGTCTGTATGAATACCTCAAAACCATAATGGGGACATTTTCCTTTTCCTTCAAGTCTACATAAATAACAGCTCCCATCTGCACTTTCATGGAAATATCCCTGCTTAAGGCAATCATCAAGTACTCCGGGATCTCCATGATGAATATATGGATCATATGGACATTTCTTAATGTATAATGGTGCTGTAGCTTCAATGTATGATTCAGGAGAGTCTAGATTATGTAATAGCATATATGCAGATAGTCCTGTTTTATAGTGTATTTGATTATCATAAGTTAAAATTCCGGATAGGATAGTTAATTTAGCAATTGGCAAAGGATCTCTTAAACCTTCAACAGATGCATTTTTTTCAATTATTTTAGAATATTTTTCGTTGTCTTTTTGAATGTTTAATTTAACTTTAAAAAGTATTTTCCATGGTGAATCAGTATTTTCTACAGATAGAACATCGGATATAATTTTTGCATCGTATTTTTCTTCATATTCTTTATTTTTCTTGTCTAAAACTTTATTTAGGTTATTTTTTATTTGTTTTTCACTATTTGTCACAGGTAGTCCGTTAAAAACTTTTTGTGTAGTCTTAGCTATTGCATCTCTTCCATAGATTTTTAAATTTTGTGTATAATCTTCAATAATATATTTGAAATTATCATTGGATTGGGAGTCAATATTTTCAGTTTGAATATAATTTATGGAGGTTATAACAAAAATACAAATCAATAATAATGAAACAATTAAAATTGCAGTTGCTCCTACAATTAAATTTCCTTTAGAGTCTATTTTCATTTTTAAAAATTTATGCTGAAATTTATAAATTTATTTTGTAAGTGCGACTATGTGATTTTGTGATGATGAGTATTACTTTTTTTTAATATGTTTAAAATTAATAATAAAAAAAATAATTATTTATATCATTTAATTATAAACTATACTTAATAGAAATATATGGAGGATTTACATGTCTGATACTGTAAGAACATGGCGTCATATTCAACAAAGATATAACCTCATTGGTACTAAATGTAACACTTGTGGTGAATTATTTTTCCCATCTCGTGTAGTTTGTCCTAATTGTAGAAGAAAAGGAGATCTTGAACCTTTCCAATTTTCTGGAAAAGGTAAAATTTATACATTTTCCGTAATTAGATCAGCACCAGATAGTTTTAAAAAAGTAGCTCCTTATGCTGTAGCGGTAATTGAGCTTGAAGAAGGAGCAAAATTAACTTCACAACTTGTAGATTGTGATGTTGATGATCTTGAAATTGGTGATGATGTTGAAATGGTATTTAGAAAAATAAGAGAAGATGGAAAGGACGGAGTTATCTCTTATGGATATAAATTCAAAGTTATCAAATAATACTGGTGTAATTTTAGTAAGCCATGGTAGTACTTTACCATTTGCAGAAGAAGTATTTACAGAAATTAAAGAAAAATTCATCAAAAAAAGTGGTTTAGCTGCTGAAATTGGTTATATGAAAGTTTCTGAACCTACTATCGCTGGTGCTGTTGAAATATTAAAGGAACAAGTCGATGATTTAGATAATATTATTGCACTTCCAGTGTTTTTAGCTCCTGGAATCCATACAAATATTGATATTCCTCAATTATTAGGTCTTGAACCTTTAGAAGTTGATCCTAGGTGTCCTGATGGAAATTATCCTGCAGATCATTATTTATCAATAGCTAAAGATATTGAGTTTGATGGTAAAATAGAGTTATTAAGTTCAATTGGGCCACGTGATGAACTTTTAGAGATTATTAATAAAAGGATTGATGAAGCTTTACTTGAATCTAAGTTAAATGATGATGCAAAAACTGGTATTCTACTTGTTACCCATGGTTCTAGATTAAATTATAACAAGGAATTTGCTACTGCATTATATGATAAATTTGAAAAAAATTGTGATTTACCATCTAGTTTTGGATTTATGGAATTATGTGGACCTAGTATTCCTGAATCTATTAATAAGTTAGTAGATGAAAATGAACTTGAGAGATTAGTTGTTGTTCCAGTATTTATTGCTCCTGGAATGCATACAACTCATGATATTCCACATATCTTAGGATTTTTAGATAATCATGAACATTCCCATGGACATAGCCATGGTCATAATCACACTCATGATTTGACTCCAGTTGATTTCGATGGTGAAATCCTCTATCCAGAACCTATTAAAGCAGATGATATCTTAATAGATATTTTAATTAAAATGGTTAATGAAAAATTATAATTTTTCATATTTTTTTTGAAAAATTATTTTTTAAAGATAACTTAATAAAATTTAATAATAAATTGATTTGAAGGATATATATGATTGATAAAAAAACAGGAATTTTACTTTTAAGTCATGGATCTAGATTAAAAGATGGCGAAGAAGTAATTAAAGCTTATAAAGAAATGTATCAGGAAGAATTTCCGGAAGCTATTGTTGAATATGGTTTTATGGAAATTAGAAAACCAAGCATATCTGATTCTATTAAAGCTTTAACTCAAAAAGCTGATTTAGAAAAAATAATTGTTGTGCCTGTATTTGTTGCACATGGATTACATACTAAAAGAGATATTCCAAAGTTACTTGGTATTGAAAGTGATTTTGAAGAAGAGGATGTTCATCATCACCAACATAATCACCATAATCACGGACATCATCACCATCACCATCATGACCATGAGGAAGATGTTGTTGAATTTGATGGTGAAATCATTTTAACTGATCCTCTTGGTGTTGACAAGCGTATGTATGAAATTATTAAAGACAGAGTTTCAGAACATTTATAATTCTGAAACATTTTACTTATTTTTTTGTTGTTTCACTTGAAATACTATTTAATTTTAAAGATTTATATCTCTATAAGAATATTTATTTAATCTAAAATTTATACTATATTCATGACTAAAATCTCAGATATTGGTGAAAAAGAATTAGTTAGATATATTATAGCTAATTCAGAAGAAATAATTCCAGATGATACTGCAATAACTCATTTAGAAGGTTTAAATTTGATTTCAACATGTGATATGCTTATTCAGTCTAGGCATTTTCCAGAAAACATGTCATTTTTTGACATGGGATTTAAAGCTGTCACAGTCAATGTAAGTGATTTAGCAGCAATGGGGTCTAAACCATTAGGATTTTTATTATCAATGGCCTTACCTAAAGATTTGGAAGTGGATTCTTTTAAAGAGATTATTAATGGTGTTTTAAAAGCATGTGACATTTATTCAATTCCATTAATCGGGGGAGATACAAATGAAGCATCTGAGATTATAATTTCTGGAACTGCATTAGGGTTATGTGATAAGCCATTAATGAAAAATTCTTATAAAAAAGGCGATTTGATAGCGATTACGGGGGATATTGGGCTTGCCGCACTTGGATTTAATTTAGATATTGAAGATAAGAATATTTATACTGAAAAGGTTTTAAAGCCAAGGGCTAGAATCAAAGAAGGAGAAGTTTTAAAAAAATATGGTGCTACATCTGCTACAGACATTACCGATGGTCTTGCAAGTGAATTGTATGAGATTAAACAAGACGGATTTGGATTTATGATTCATGAAGAGCTTATGGGAATATCTGATGAATATAAAAATATGGCAAGTAATCTTAATTTAAATTATTTAGACTTGGTTTTATATTTTGGTGAAGACTTTGAGCTTATTTTTACAATTTCTGAAGAGGATATTAAAAAATTACCAATTGAATATAAAGTAATTGGTGTTGTAAATGATTCTGATATTGTTGAAATCACTTTAGAAAATGGAATAATTGAAGAAATTGAAAATAAAGGTTATGAGCATTATGTTAGTGAGTAATGATTTGTATAAAAAGAGTTCTAAAACACAGAAAATAAGATGTGAAATTTGTGCAAATTACTGTAAAATAGCTGAAGGTAAATATGGAGTTTGTGGCCAACATAAAAATATCAATGGGGAGTTATTTGATGAATCATATGGTATCGTTTCATCTTTAAGTCCAGATCCTATTGAAAAAAAGCCTTTAAATAAATTTTTACCAGGTACCTTTACATATTCAATCGGTGGTTTTGGGTGTAATATGGGATGTTTGCATTGCCAGAACTATATGATATCTAAAGAATATGATAAGTATTCAAGAAGTATTAAGATAACACCAGAAGAGATTGTGAAAAATGCAATTAAATATAATTGTAAGTCAATTGCTTGGACATATAATGAACCTACTATACACTTACCGTTTAATAAGAAAACTTCTTTGCTTGCAAAACAAAAAAACTTGAAGGTAATTTATGTAAGTAATGGATACTTTTCGAATAAGTCCATCGAAGAGGTTTTAACATTCGTTGATGCTTTTAATATAGACTTGAAATCTATGTCAGAGAATTTTTATAAAAAGATTTGTGGAGCGGATTTGGATGTTGTTCTTGATAATTTGAGAAGAATTTATGGAGAAGGAAAACATTTGGAAATTACAAATTTAATTATTAATGAGTATAATGATTCAATAGAAGAGATTAATGATTTATGTGATTTTGTTGTTAATGAATTGGGTTCAGAAGTACCACTTCATTTCTCAAGAGCTTTTCCTTATTATATGATGAACGATATTTCCCCAACAAACCATGAAATCCTGTTTAAAGCACGTGATATCGCACATGAAAAAGGAATTGTTAATGTTTATTTAGGCAATATTTAAAAAAAGTAATTAAAAAGTTAGTTATTCTGAAAAACTAACTCTTTCGAATTTTTCAAGTGTTTTAAGTGATTTAGTTGCATCTACTCCTATTTTAGTAGTAGTTCCATCACTTTCAGCAACAGGATCAAGAGAAGATCCACGTACATTAGGAACAATCATAATGTCTTTATCACCTTTAACACGTGTAGCTATTGCATATTCAACATCTTCAGCATCAAATACATTAACGTCTGTATCTACAACAACACAGTGTTTAAGTGAAGGATGAGCAGATAATGCTGCCATAATAGCATTTTTACCATCACCTTCTGTCTGTTTATTAATTGAAACAACAGAATGTAACCAACAACAACCTCCTTCAGTCAAAACAACATTTTCAACTGTAGGAACTGCATTTTTAACAGATTTGAATATTCTTGGTTCTTGTGGAAGGCCTTGTAATAATTTATGTTCAAATCCTGCTGGTAAAATTGCATGATAGCAAGGATTATCCTTTTTGATGTGCATTTTTTCTAAGTTAATAATTGGTTGCTCACGAATAATATCATAAGTATCAGTTAAATCGACAAATGGGCCTTCAGAAATAGTTTCTGTTACTGAAATTTTACCTTCAAGGATTATGTCTGCTTGTGGGACTTCTAAATCTCCACATTTGATTAATTCAAGTTCACCATTTTTAAAGGCATTTGCAACTTCCATTTCATTGTAATCAATAGGTATTGAAGTAGTACTTGCAAGTAAAATTGCAGGATCCATTCCAATAGCTATTGCAATTTCCAAGTCTTTATCTTCTTTTTGAGCGTTTTTAAAATAGGTGTAAAGATTTCTAGGGACAATCCTAATGACTAGTCTTTTGTTATCAAGCACCATCATTCTATGGATTGATGCATTTTGAATTCCAGTCACTGGGTCACGTGCAAACACTACACCTGAGGTAATGTAAGCCCCGCCATCTCTTGTATAATGGGTTAAAATAGGAATTTTATCTAAATCAATATCTAATGTTTCATATTGAGAAAAATCAGTATATTTATTTATTTCAATTGGGTTTTCCATAGCTTCGATGATTTTTTCAGTAATTTCAGAAACTTCACAATTAATGGATTTTGCGATTTTGTCTCTAGTGTTACATATTCCTGAAATAACCGGAATATCGAAACCTTTTACATTTTTTATAATTACAGTGTCTTTTGGATATTTTCTTAAAATTTTTGCTACTTCAAACTCGCTTGAAAGCTCTTCAGTAATTTCTATAATGTTTTCATCTTTTAATATCATACTATCCCTATAAATTAATTTTTTTGTTTTTTAGTTTTCCAAGAAGTTCTGTAATAGAAGGATTATCAATAGATAGGATTTCTGCTGCAAGAACTGCTGCGTTTTTACTATTATTTATTCCTACGGTTGCAACAGGAACTCCTGGTGGCATACTAACTGTGGTAAGCATATAATTATCCCCATTTTCATTAGTACAAGGAACACCAATTACAGGCCTATCAGTAAGACCTACAATTCCTCCAGTTACTTGAGAAGAGTTAGAGCTAATTCCAATGAATATTTTAGCGTTTTTCATTGATTTAACATAATTTGTAAATTTTTGAGTAGATCTGATTGGACAGACAACTTTGATATCATGTGAAATTTTAAGTCTGCTTAATATTACTGAAACTTTTTTTGCAATGACAACATCGGTTTGTCTTCCAACAATAATTGCGACGGTAGCATCACTATTTTTACAATCAGGTTTTTCTTCATTCACTTCAACATCATTAATATTGAGGTCTTTAATTCTTAAAAAATCGTTTTGGAGGAATTTTTTATCTTCAATTTTTTGTACAATTTCCTCGTTACTATTTTTAACTTTTAAAGCATATTCTTTTCTTAAATTGATTACTTTTTGACGTACTTTTTCATCATGAAGTCCAATAAATTGTGCAGCTAGTATTGCAGCATTATCTCCTCTATCAATTCCTACGGTAGCAATTGGGGAGGGATAAGGCATTTGGACAATGGATTCTAATGCATCAATACCTCCTGTTTTAACATCTACAGGTACACCTATAACAGGTCTTGGTGTATAAGCTGCAATTGCACCAGGTAAGTGTGCAGCAAGACCTGCAATACCAATGAATACTTCAATTCCAGCATTGGTACCTTGAATAACAATTTCACGAACTAAATTAGGTGTTCTGTGAGCTGATGCGATTTTTAAACTATAGGGTATTTCTAGTTTTTCTAATATTTTCATACTTTTTTCAGCTATAGCGATATCTGATCCACTTCCAAGAATAATCATTATCTTTGGTGTCATTAAAAATCCTCTATTATCATTTGTTTATTAACTATTAATTATTGATTTTAAAATATATAACATTAAAGTATCATTGAGAGGTTAATTCTATTTCTTTTTAAATCAATGTCTAAAACTTTTACATCAACGATATCTCCGATGCTGACGATATCAAGTGGATGTTTTACAAATTTGTCTGCAACTAATTGTGAAATATGAACCAGTCCATCTTGATGAACTCCAATGTCAACAAATGCTCCAAAGTCTACGATATTTCTAACAGTTCCCTGCATTATCATGCCTATTTCTAAGTCTTCAATTGACAATACATTCTTTCTAAGCATAGGTTTTGGCATGTCATCACGAGGGTCTCGTCCAGGTTTTTTAAGTTCTTTAATAATGTCCTTTAGTGTTTCTTGACCAACATTTAATTCATCTGAAATTTTTTTGATGTTAATATTATCTAATTTTAAGTTTGTGCTTCCAATATCGTTGACACTATAATTAAGTTTTTCAAGTAGTTTATAAGTAGTATCATATGATTCAGGATGTATTGTGGTATTATCAAGAGGATATTCTGGGTTTTTAACTTTAATAAATCCTGCACATTGTTCATATGTTTTTTTACCAAGTTTTTTAACTTTTAATAATTCTTTTCTAGAGTTAAAGCTTCCGTTTTCTTCCCTATATTTTATAATATTCTTAGCAGTGGCATTTCCGATTCCTGAAACGTAATTAAGTAAGCTTACGGATGCAGTATTTAAATCCACACCTACTTCATTCACTACTTTTTCAACAACTCCAGTTAATGATTGAGTTAATAATTTCTGATTCATGTCATGCTGGTATTGTCCAACACCAATGGATTTTGGATCAATTTTTACTAGTTCTGCTAATGGATCTTGAAGTCTTCTGGCAATTGAAATAGCACTTCTTTCTCCTTCGGAAAAATCAGGAAATTCTTCATCAGCATATTTTGAAGCTGAATAAACGGATGCACCAGCTTCATTTACGATGATATATTCTACTTTGGTATTTTTAATTATTTCAGCAACGATTTCTTCTGATTCTCTTGAAGCAGTTCCATTTCCAATAGCTATTACATTAATGTTGTATTTATTAATTAATTTCCGAACGGTTTCAATTGATTCTTTAACTTTATTTTGAGGTTGTGTTGGATAAATTAATGCAGTATCAAGAACTTTTCCTGTTTCATCGATGATTGCTAGTTTACATCCTGTTCTGAAAGCAGGGTCCCATCCTAATATGGTTTTTCCAACAAGAGGACTTTCCATTAATAGCTGATTTAAATTCTTTGCAAATACTTCAATTGATTTTTCTTCTGCTTTTTCGGTTAGGTAATTTCTAATTTCCCTTTCTATTGCAGGTGAAATCAATCTTTTATAAGCATCTTCAACAGATTCTTTGATAATTGATGTTGTATGGGGATTATATTCGATTTTTTCAGGAATTTGTGAGATGTTTTTTAGAATATGCCTATTTAGATATTCAATTATTTCATCAATATCACATGTGATTTTACATTTAATTACTCCTTCTTTTTCTGCCCTATTAATCGCTAGAATTCTGTGTGGAGGTATTTTTTTAATGTTTTCTGAGTAATTATAATAAATGTCGTATTCAGTTGATTCTTCTTTATTTTTAGATTTTGTTTCGATTTGACCTGTATAAAAAGTATTTTGCCTAATTTTTTTTCTAAATTCAGAGTTATCTGAAATTTCTTCAGCAATAATGTCCTGTGCACCTTGAATTGCTTCTTTAGGAGTCTTAATTTCTTCAGTTATGTAATTTTGAGCAATAGTTTCTATGTTTTCTTTAGTTTCCTGTTTTAATATTATTGATGCTAAAGGTTCAAGACCTTTTTCACGAGCTTTTGTTGCTCTTGTTTGTTTTTTAGTTTTGTATGGTCTGTATAAATCTTCAAGTTCAACTAGTGTTTTTGAATTGATAATATTATTTTTTAAGGTATCATCTAATTTTCCAAGCTCATCTATCCTTTTAATAGTCTTTTCTTTTTTATCTTCTAAATTTCTAAGATATTTTAATCTTTCATCAAATTTCCTAAGGGTAACGTCATTTAATGAACCAGTAACATCTTTTCTATATCTTGCAATGAATGGTATTGTATTTCCATCATCAATTAATTGGATTACTTTATTAACTTGCCAATTAGATAGATTCAATTCTTTTTCGAGTGTTTTTGCTATCATTTTTTCACATAAATTAATTTAAATATACTATTGTTATTTTTAAGATTAATTTAATCTTTCTATTTTATATGTTATAAAAAATATAACTAATACTATAATAAGTAACGGTGAATTTTAATGTATTGGTTTTTTGTAATTCTTTCTTTTTTGCTTGCGGGTGTAAAAGCTCAAAAACCTAATAAATATAAAAAAGTTTCAGTTATCATTCCTGCATTTAATGAAGAAGATACTGTGGCTAAGGTCATACAAGTAGTCAAGAAAGTATCGTTTGTTGATGAAATCATTGTTGTTAATGATGGATCATCGGATAATACAGAAGAAGAGGCTTTAAAGGCTGGAGCTATTGTAATTAATCATGATATTAATAAAGGAAAAGGGGAAGCTTTAAAAACAGGATATAAATATTCTGAATGTGATATTATTGCATTTATTGATGCGGATATTTATAACTTAACATCTAGTAAAGTTGAATCAATGATTAAACCTATTTTGGATGGTAAAACAGATATTACTAAAACTAAATTTTCTCGTGCAAGTGGGCGTGTTACTGAACTTACGGCTAAACCGTTACTCAACTTTTTCTTCCCGGAAATTTCATTTGAACAGCCGTTAAGTGGTCAATTTGCAGCACGTAAGGAAGTTTTAAAGAAGATTAATTTTGAAAGTGATTATGGTGTGGACGTTGGTATTGTTATTGATGCTGATGTTTTGGGAATTTCTATCATGGAAGTTGATATTGGTGCTATTGAACATGATATGTCTTCACTTTCTGATTTGAATTTGATGGCTAATGAAGTTGTACGAACAATTATCGGCCGTGCTAATAAGTACGGAAGAGTTACAATGATTGATGATATTGGTTATTATATTAGAATGGCTATTGTTGGTTTGTCTTTAGTGATTCTTGGATTATTTACAATTTTCTTTGTAAAATTTGTTCCATTGGCTATAGGAGTCATAATTTCAATCATTGGTGTTTTAATTGCAATTTTTTACATTATTAAAGTGATTATTAAATCAATTGTAATGTTTAAAAAGGCACGGGGAAGTAGTTTGGTAAAATCTTTTGTTAAGATTCATTTTCCAATGATTATTTCAATAATAATATTGCTTCTGATGATTTCAACATTTATTGGTGCAGCAAACTTTGATCATGGTGTTTTATCAATTGAACCTAACTCTAGAAATTTAATAATTTATGCTGATGATTCTCCACAAGACACAATCTCCGTAAGGGGACCATACACTATTGATACTGCAATCGAAAATGAATCTAATCAAATACGTATGCCTTCGGATGCAATGATGACGCTGGATGTTGGTGTTAATGACACAATTAAATTAGGAGATACTATCTATAAAATCAATGAAACTAGATTTGGGGAACCTGATATTTTAAGGTTGCCTATTGAAGTTAAAAAATTATTACATGTTAAAAATGGTGAAGTAATCCAAAATAGTCGTTTAAAAGATGTTTTTGATGGTTCTTTAATTACTCATGCCTATGAATACAATAATACAACAATTAAGGAAAAATATTTTATTTTATCAAATGAAAAACAGTCTTCTAAATATGAAATATGTTTGGATAATGAATCTATTGTATCCTCATACGGTTGTTTTAAAAATAATGGAACATATGATATCTTCTTAGATGGAAGTTATGTAACTTCCTTTGATTATGAGGATAATTTAACTAAATCTTTTGAATATGGTAGGCATAATATAACAATGGTATTTAGTGATACAAATTCCACTTCAATTAAACAGTTTATCAGTGGAAATCAAGGTAATTTCCTAAATTTTAATTTTAAAAAATAGTATAAATCTAAAAGGAATAATTTCTTTTAGATTTATTTATCATATGCTTTTACAGCTTCTTCAACATCATCATAAAGACCTAAAGCAGCAAGAGCACCAACTTTTCCTTGTTCGCCTGTAACAGCAATTAATGGAATATTTAATTCTTCTGCAATTGATTCTGCAGTTTCGACATTCATCATTCCAGATTTTGTAGCTATTGAATACTCTCTTAATTTTTTAGGAATTTCTAAACCTTCTAAAATAGCAATTGCAGTTTTATCGGATAAAGTGTCCCTTTTAAGAATTTCAATAACTCTGTTTATTAACTCTTCTTTTTTAGATTCTTCAACGGCAAATGTTAATGCAATGGATACACAGTTTTGAGTTTTATGTGGATTATGTGGGTATAATTGGACAATAATATGGTCTAAGTATTCAAAACCTTCATTTTCAAGTTCAACACCTAAATTATGGGCCATTGTCCAAGTAGCTCCAGCATCTTTAACATCTGTATCATCAATACCAATTACTACTTTTTCAAGTTTTGGGGTAACAACTGTAGCTTTTCCAGCTTTTGAACCTCCTCCAACTTGAATAAGTTCAATGTATTTAACGCCCTCACCCATTCCTCTACACATTCCAGCTCCGACACCAGCACCAGCAAGTCCGCTGTGAGTTATTTTAACTTCATCACCATCAACAACAATTTCATCAATTCCTGCTGCATTAAAACTTGCTTTAAGGTCTAATGGTGCTTTACCAACATGACATTTATAGACATGTTTATTGCCGTCACGGTAAGCTGAATCAATTAACTCAGAATTGTTTCTGTATTGATTTAATAACCAATGTGAACCGGAGATACATGGGTGATATTCAACGAGTTCTACTTTATCTCCTTCCACCATTGTTAATACTTTTTTGTATGGTGCAATCCATGGGTCGTTAAATTTTTCTCGTAATTCATTAGGTTTTAATATTTCCATGTAATCATCTATTCGTCTAATTCACTTAATCTATCGCACATTTTGATAGCTGCTTCAACTGCACTTTTTGCATTTTTAACACGTCTATGAGCATCTAGTCTAGTCATTCCAGGACCAGTAATACCAAGTGCTACTGGAGTATCGTATTCTAATGCTAAATCAGCAATTTTACGAGAAGCATGTTGTGCTACAATTTGATCGTGGTCGGTTGCACCTTCGATTACAGCGCCTAATGTAACAAGTGCATCATATTTTCCTGATTTTAATAATTTTTTAATTACAAGGGGCATATCGAATACACCAGGAACAGCAACTACTTTTGTAATTTCGCAGTCTCTGTTTTTTGCTTCTGCTTTTGCGAGTTCTAACATCATTTGTGTAATATCATAATTAAATTCTGCAACTACTGCTGCAATTTCATATTTTACCATTTTATCTAACCTCTATATTTTTTTACATACTTCCACTAAATAATGTGAGAAGGAATCCAGCAACCCCACTTATCACCATAATAAATATGATAAAAAGTGCTGCAAATTGTATTTTTGTTAATTTTTTAAAGTTCATGAATCTATCTCCATTTTATAAATTATTTTTAACTTCCTCAGCTAGTTCCATAGTGGTTGCAGAACCGCCTAAATCGCAAGTTAAACTATTAGCATTATTAAGTACTTTCAATATTGCATTATCAAATTTATCAGCTGCTTCATTTTCACCAAGATATCTAAGCATCATTATGGCTGAAAGCATCATAGCTATTGGGTTGGCTTTACCTTGACCTGCAATGTCTGGTGCTGAACCATGAACAGGCTCAAATAATGCTGCATTTTCACCTATATTGGCAGATGGTATTAAACCAAGTCCTCCAACAAGACCAGCACCTTCGTCAGAAAGTATATCTCCAAAAAGATTTGTGGTTACGATTACATCAAAGCTTTCTGGTTTTGTAATAAGATACATTGCGGTTGCATCTACGTAATAATCCTCAGTTGCAATTTCAGGATATCTTTTAGCAACTTCATAGAATACCTCTTTAAATAAACCATCACTTTTTTTTAATACATTAGCTTTGTGAACACCAGTTACTTTACTTTTATTATTTTCTTTTGCATATTTAAATGCATAGTCAATAATACGTTCTTCTGCTTCACGTGTAATAATACGTCTAGCTACTGCACCTTCTTCAGTATAATCTTCTTCACCCGCTATATATAATCCTTCAGTATTTTCACGTACTATCATGAAATCTATATTATCAGATAATGAATTAGTGTTTGGATAGGATTTTACGGGCCTTAAGTTAGCAAACATTCTCATTTCTTGACGTATTTTAACAATTACGTCTGCTGCGGTTTCACCTGCTGCACCAAATAAACAAGCATCAGATTTTCTAATAATTTCTAATGTTTCATCAGGTAATGCAGTACCATTTTTTTCAAGACATTCATCACCTGCTTGTGCATAAATATACTCAAAGTTTATGTTTAAAGCATCTAAAACATATATTGCTGCTTCCATTACTTCATTACCTATGCCATCACCAGGGATAACAGCAATTTGATATTTATCTTTTGTTTTTGAGGTATTCAATTAAACCACCTTGTTCTAATATTTCTAACATGAATGGAGGTAATTTTTTAAAAGTGAGTATTTCCCCATCCTGAGATTTTATAGTTGCTTTGTCCAAATCAATTTCAATTTCGTCTCCATCTTCTATAAATTTACTAATTCCTGGAGCTTCTAATAGTGGAATTCCAACATTTGTAGCATTTCTATAAAATATTCTTGCAAAAGATTCAGCAATGATAGCTGATACTCCGGCACCTTTAAGTGCTATTGGGGCATGTTCTCTTGAGGAACCACATCCAAAGTTGGTTCCTGCAACAATAAAATCACCTTTTTTACATTTTTTGTTAAATTCAGAATCTAAACCTTCCATACAATGTTTGGATAATCTTTCTTCATCAGTATAAATTAAGTATCTTCCTGGAATGATAATGTCTGTATCAATATCATTTCCGAATTTCCATGCTGTTCCTTTCATATTATTTACTCCGGAGCTACAATTTTTCCTTCAATTGCTGAAGCAGCAGCAACAGCAGCAGAGGATAAAAATACTTTTCCATCTGGACTTCCTTGTCTTCCTTTAAAGTTTCTATTGGAAGTGGATAAACTTACCTCGTCTGGTCCGATAATTCCTGTGTGTCCTCCGAGGCATGGACCACAACATGGAGCGGATACAAGCGCACCAGATTCAACGAATATTTTAATTAGTCCTTCATCTAATGCTTTTAAATATATTTCTCTGGATGCTGGGATAACTAACATTCTAGTGTCTTTAGCTATCTTATTGCCTTTTAATATTTTAGCAGCATCTCTTAAGTCACTTAATCTACCATTAGTACAGGAACCTAAAAATACTTGATCAATTTCTTGGTCTACTTCACTAATTGGCTTTACATTGTCTACATTATGGGGACAAGCAATTTGAGGTTCTAAATCACTAATGTCAATGTCAATAATGTCAAGTGAAGATGAATCCAAATCGGTTTTAAATATTTTATAAGGTTTATTAGAACGTTTTTCAACATAATCAATTGTCTTTTGATCAGGTTCTACTAAACCAGTTTTTCCACCCATTTCAATTGCCATATTGCACAATACCATTCTATCTGAAACACTCATATTTGATATAGTTTCACCGGCAAATTCACAGGCTTTGTAAGTTGAACCATCAGCACCCATTTGACCAATGATATATAAAATAACATCTTTTGCATAGACATTTTCTTTTAAATCTCCAGTAATGTTAAACCTATTTGTTTCAGGCACTTTAAACCATAAATTACCTTCGGCAAATACCATTGCCATATCTGTTGATCCAATGCCTGCTGAAAATGCTCCTAATGCTCCATGAGTACATGTATGGGAATCTGCACCTACAATTACTTCTCCAGGTACTACATGGCCTTGTTCTGGTAAAATTTGGTGGCAAACTCCAGCATTAACATCATAAAAATTTTTAATATTATATTTTTTAACAAATTTTCTCATAATTATATGATTATTAGCTGAATCGATAGAATCTGCAGGAACTTGGTGATCAAAAGGAATGATGATTTTTGATGCATCCCAAACATTTTTAGCTCCAATTTTTTCAAAAGATTCTACTGAAAGAGGCCCAGTTAAATCATGTGTCATTGCCACATCAATATTTGCAATAACTATGTCTCCAGCTTCTATATTATCTTTCCCTGAAGCTTTAGCTAATATTTTTTCTGACATTGTTGGCATATTATACCCCTTTTTATTAATGATAAATATATGTTTATTATAAAATATAAAATGATTGTTTTATTTATTAAAAATTTAATTTTTATAGATTTATATAATATGTTTATCAAAAATATATAGTATGAGTAACTCAATTTTTAAAAGATTTAAAAAAAAAGAAACTCCTGTAATTGAGGAAAAACCTCCTATTTTGGAAGATAGAATTTTTTGGGTTTCAACTTTACAAAAAATTGCTTTTCCTGTATTAAATAATTTATCAAGAGATTCTCTTAAAAAAAACATGCCTATTGAATCTATTTCTGCTGATAATCATCAATCTGCTTATTTTGATGCTTTTGTCAGAATATTCAATGGAATTGCACCTTGGTTGGAACTTGGTGTAGATAATTCTGAAGAAGGTAAAATTCGTGAGAAATATATTTATTTAACACTAAAATCTATTTCTAATGCTATTAATCCAAAGAGTAATGATTATATTTTTGTTGTGGAACCTAAACAATCTTTAGTTGATGTTGCTTTATTTGCTCAAGGATTACTTAGAGCTAAAAATCAAATTTGGCTTAATTTACCTATTAATATTCAAGCTAGAATAATTAGAGATCTTAAAAGTACAAGAATCATAGCTCCTTATGAAAATCATTGGTTATTATATACTTCAATGATTGAAGCTGCTCTTTTAGAATTCACTGGTGAATGTGATAAGGAACGTTTGGTTTATGGTGTTCGTAAGTTTAGAGATGAGTTATATATTGGAGATGGGATGTATAGTGATGGTGAAGATTTTGAATTAGGTTATTATAATAGCTTATTTATTCATCCTATGCTTAATGATATTTTAATGGTAATGAGGAAATATAGTTTGGAAGATGGTGAATTCTTAGATGTTCAATTAATGAGGTCTTCAAGATTAGCATCACAGCTTGAAAGAGTTATTTCACCTGAAGGAACTTATCCATTAATTGGAAAATTTTTATCTTATCGTTGTGGTATTTTCCATTCAATGGCACAAGCTACTTTATTTAAAATATTGCCAAGAAATATTAATCCAGCTCAAGTTAGATCTGCTCTTACAAAAGTTTTAAAAACTCAATTTGAATCGTATGATAATTTCAATTCTAATGGATGGTTAATTATTGGTTTAAATGGTTCACAGATAGATATTTCTGAGGATACTACTAACACAGGAACTCTTTACTCATGTTGTTCACTTTTTTTACCATTAGGTTTAAAAATGGATGATATATTTTGGAAATCTCCTTCTGCGGAATGGAGTAGTCTTAAAGCATGGAGTGGCCATCTAATTGAAAGAGATCAACCTATTAATTTCTAGTTTAATTCATATAAGTTTCCATAATTATATAATTTAATTTCAGATGGAACTTCTTTTATTATATTTTTTGTATCAAAGATTACTGGATTTTCCATACTATTTTTTATTAAATCATAGTCTAAATCTTTAAATTCATCATGGTCACATAGTACTAAAATTAAATCACTGTTTTTTACTACTTCATTAAATGTTACATAATTAGGATTTTCAATGTGAGGGTCATGGATTAGAATATCATAATCACTACTTAATTTAGCTATTATTTCATAAGCAGGACTTTCCCTATCATCATCTGTATTTCCTTTATAAGAAACACCTAAAACAGATATTTTACCTTTTTTAATAATCTTTCTAACATTATCACAAACAAAATCTGGCATTGAATTGTTTGTATCTCTTGCTAATTTGATGATTTTTGCAGTTTCAGGAGCTTTCGCATAAATAAAATATGGATCAATTGCGAGGCAGTGTCCTCCAACACCTGGTCCCGGAGAATGAAGGTTAACTCTTGGATGTTTATTTGCCATTTGAATTACATCAAGTGCATTAACACCAATCTCTGCACAAATTTTTGTAAGTTCGTTTGCAAGTGCAATATTTACATCTCTAAATGTATTTTCCATACATTTTGATAATTCAGCTGTTTTTGCTTCAGTAAGTATTAATTCTCCTTCAACAAATTGTCCATAAACTTCACTTGCTTTTTCAGCACATTTAGGTGTGACTCCACCAATAATTCTATTATTGTTGACTAATTCATGCATTATTTGTCCTGGAAGAACTCTTTCTGGGCAATGTGCAAGATATAAATCCTTTCCAATAGTAAATCCTGCTTCTTCAAATATTGGTTTTATTTGTTCATCAGTTGACATTGGAGCGATTGTAGATTCGATAATGACAGTATTTCCCTTTTCTAAAAATGGTATTATGGAGTGACATGCATCAATAACATAACTTAAATCACAACTATAATTCTCAACAACATATGGTGTTGGTACAGTAATAATAAATGCATTGGCTTTTTGTGGGGTTAAACTGGCTATATATGTTTCTTTTTCTACTGCATTTTTAATTAGGTCTTCTATTCCTGGTTCTTCAATGTGAACTATTCCTTTGTTTAAATTATTAATTATTTTTTCAGAAATGTCTACTCCAACCACATTACAATGACTTTTTGAAAAAAGTGCTGCAGTTGGAAGTCCAATATATCCTTGACCTATTATACATACTTTCATGATGTTAACTCCAATTCTTAAATATAAATATAATATTTGTTAAAACTAATATTAATATTCTAAGTGGTTAATATGAAAATTTTAATAACTGGTTCTAATGGAATGTTGGGATATGATTTACAAGAAGTTTTAAAGAATAATCATGAATTGATACTTACAACTTCTAAAACATTAGATATAACTGATAAAAAACATACAATGGAGTTTATTTTAGATAAGAAACCAGATATTGTTATTAATGCAGCAGCATATACTGATGTTGATGGATGTGAGGAAAATCAAGATGTTGCTTATGCTGTTAATGGAGAAGGTGTTAGGAATTTAGCTCTTGCATGTAAGGAAATTGATTGTACTCTTGTTCATATAAGTACTGACTATATTTTTAATGGGAAAAAGGATGAACCATGGGTTGAAGATGATGAAGTTGGTCCAATAAGTATTTATGGTAAAAGTAAACTTAAAGGGGAAGATGCTATTCTGGAAATACTGGATAAGTATTTTATTGTGAGAACTGCTTGGTTGTATGGTATTAATGGTAAAAATTTTCCTAAAACTATGATTGAACTTGCAAAAAATCACTCTGAAATCACTGTTGTCTATGATGAAGTTGGAACACCTACTTACACTCTAGATTTAGCTAAAGGTATTTCTGAGTTAATAGAAACTGATTTTCATGGTATTTATCATTTAACTAATTCTGGAAGTTGTTCTTGGTGTGAATTTGCAAGATACATATTTGAAGTAGCCAATATTGATGTTAAAGTAATTCCTGTTACTGCATTGGAATTTGCCCGTTCTGCACCGCGTCCTAATTATTCTGTATTAAAAAATAAAAACTGGATTAACAAGGGTTTTAATCCACTTAGGAGTTATAAAGAAGCTATTAAAGAATATATTGAGAGAATTTTATGATTGTTCATGTAAAATTCAATTGATTAATCCAGATAAATATATTTTAAGATGCCTAGAATGAAATTTTTCAAATCTAAAATAGTATATTAGTTATAAAAAATATATTTAATAGTGATTATTATGAAAGGTATAGTACTTGCAGGTGGTTCTGGGACTCGTCTTTATCCTATTACAAAAGCAGTTTCAAAACAATTATTGCCTTTATATGATAAACCAATGATTTATTATCCTATTTCTGTATTAATGCTAGCAGGAATTAAGGATATATTAATTATTTCAACTCCTAGAGATTTACCCATGTATAAAGATCTTTTAGGTGATGGGGCAAGTTTGGGAATTAAGTTTTCATATGCTATTCAGGAAAATCCTAATGGGCTTGCAGAAGCATTTATAATTGGTGAACAATTCATTGGTGATGATAATGTAGCTTTAATTTTAGGAGATAATGTATTTCATGGTCATAGATTTACAGAAGTCCTTAAAAGAGCAACCCAATTGGATGAAGGTGCAGTGATATTTGGTTATTACACAAATAATCCAGAAGATTTTGGTGTTGTTGAGTTTGATGATGAGTGGAATGTACTCTCAGTTGAGGAAAAACCAGAAAATCCTAAGTCAAATTATATTGTACCGGGTCTTTATTTTTATGATAATAAAGTCATTGAAATAGCTAAAAATATCAAACCTTCCAGTAGGGGTGAGGTTGAGATTACTTCTGTCAATGAAGAGTATTTAAAACGTGGAAAACTTAAAGTTGAACTCTTAGGAAGAGGTATGGCTTGGCTTGATACTGGAACTCATGAAGGGCTTTTAGAAGCAGCAAACTTTATTGAAACTGTTCAAAAAAGACAGGGTTTGTATATTGCTTGTCTTGAAGAAATTGCTTATTTAAATGGATATATTGATGTAAAACAATTGTTGAAGACTGCAGAAGAACTTAAAAAAACTGATTATGGACAATATTTATTTAATTTAGCTAAAAAGTGATTTTATGGGAAAGTTTAAGTTTATGGAAACTGGTATTGGAGGAATGTTTGTAGTAGAACCCACTGTCTTTGAAGATAATAGAGGATATTTTATGGAAACATATCATGAAAAGGAGTTTAAAGATGCCGGCTATGATTTGACTTTTGTTCAGGATAATCAGTCAAAATCAACAAAAGGAGTTTTAAGGGGTCTTCACCTACAAGTCAAATATCCTCAAGGTAAATTAGTTCGCGTTATTAAAGGAGAGGTATTTGATGTTGGGGTTGATTTAAGAGCTGATTCTCCTACTTATGGTAAATGGTTTGGAACTATTTTATCTGATGAAAACAAAAAACAGTTATTTATTCCACCAAAATTCGCTCATGGATTCTTGGTATTGTCAGATGAGGCTGAATTTGTATATAAATGCACAGAATTCTATCATGGTGAAGATGAAAGTGGAATTAGATGGGATGATGAGGATATAGCTATTGATTGGCCATTAGATGACATTGATGAGATAATTTTATCTGATAAAGATAAAGAATGGTTAAGCTTTAAAGATTCTAAAATTAAATATGAGTGATTATATGTCAAAAATACTTGTTACTGGTGGAGCAGGATTTATTGGGAGTAATTTTGTTAGATATATGGTTAATAAATACTCAGATTATGAAATTATAAATTTAGATGCTTTAACATACTGTGGAAACCTTGAAAATTTAAAGGATATCGAAAATAAAGATAATTATTCATTTGTTAAAGGTGACATTAGGGACAAGAAAATAGTTGATGACTTGGTTAAACACTGTGATTACATTATTAACTTTGCAGCTGAAAGTCATGTGGACAGGAGTATAACTGATCCTGAAATTTTCATTAAATCAAATGTTTTAGGAACACAGGTTTTATTAAATGCTGCTAAAGAGTACGGTGTGGAAAAATACATCCAAATTTCGACTGATGAAGTTTATGGTACTCTTGGAAAAACAGGATATTTTACAGAAAACACTCCTTTACAACCTAACAGTCCTTATTCAGCTTCAAAAGCTGGAGGAGATTTAATAACTCGTGCTTATGGTGAAACATTTGATTTACCAATAAATATTACTCGCTGTTCTAATAATTATGGACAGTATCAATTTCCTGAAAAACTAATTCCATTAATGATTTCAAATGCTTTGGAAAATAAAAAATTACCGGTTTATGGTGATGGTAAAAACATTAGGGATTGGTTACATGTTCATGACCACTGTCAAGCTATTGATTTGGTATTGCATGAAGGTAAACTGGGTGAAGTTTATAATATTGGTGGAAATAACGAAAAAGAAAACATAGAAATCGTTAAATTAATATTGAGTCAGTTAAATAAGGATGAATCCTTAATTGAATTTGTAACAGATAGGTTAGGTCATGACAGGCGTTATGCTATTGATTCTAGTAAAATTCAAGAAGAATTGGGATGGCATCCTAAATATACCTTTGAAACTGGAATTAAAGAAACAATCCAATGGTATTTAGATAATCAGAACTGGATTAGTCAAGTTAAAAGCGGACAATATCAAGAGTATTATAATAAAATGTATGTTAATAGGTAACTTTTACACTTGAACTCTATCTCTTTTTTATTTATTCTTTAGTATATTGTTCATTTTTCTTTTATTTTATCTACTTAAAATTGATTTTTTTTAATTTTTAGAATAATATTTAGAATATTAAGATAATTATATATAT